>JAZLLX010000092.1:0-6570 GCA_045598345.1 Acidaminococcaceae bacterium
GCGTCAATATGTAAGCGAGCGTGGCAAGATTCTGCCCCGCCGTGTTACCGGATGCTGCGCCGCCCATCAACGTGATTTGACCCTGGCGATTAAAAGAGCCCGTTGCGTAGCGTTGATGCCCTATGATGGAGAATAAAAAAATCCCGCCGTCAGGCGGGTTTTTTTTATAATTAGTAATGAGTAATTATAGAAATAAATGTCAAAGAACAAAGAGCAAAGAACAAATATGGTAAAAAGTTCCTGTGATTAGAATTGGGAAAGTTAGCATTAAGCGGAAGTAACCCTCTCCCCGGGGAGAGGGGCAGGGGTGTGGGGAAAAGTACGATAAGAATAAATGTCAAAGAACAAAGAATAAAGAACAAATATTGTGTAATGTTACTGTGATTATAATTTGGGGTTTCGGGTATGCGGGGTTATACGAACCCTCGCCCGCACCTAAAGGGGCGGGGGGCTGACACAGTTTTTAAGGTCGGTGGTGGGGTGAGCAATTAGGTTGTCGCTAATGAAAAGATAAAAACTTAAAACTTAAAGTTATGATTTGATGTTCCTGTGATTAGATGAAATTACCCCTTCCTTTTGGGAGGGGAGGGCCGATACTGGAACGTGGAGCGGCGGGGTGAGCGATTAGGCAGTGACAAAGTTTTCTGCGTAATCTGCACCCCCAGTCGCCCACCGAATAAACTTATCGGCGACGGTTGAATTGTGTCCAGTGGACACAAGAGGCAAGGGCGGGGGCTACTCGTGTTCCTGTGATTAGATTTAGTTAAGTTCGCTTTCAGCGGACTGTTTTTGTTTTTCTCTTGCTTTTCACTCGGCGTTAAAAAGCATTTGGAACAGCAAAATCTCAATTTTAATGTAACGTAACATTTGCATAATATTACGTTACATTGAAAATCACTTTTTACGCGTTAAATTGCGTTTTGTGGAAGAGTGATTTCAGTGGTAAGAGTTAAGAGAGGAGAGAAAAGAATTTGAAAGAAGTTCTTTGCGATTAGAGTAGAAAAAAATTTTTCATTCAAAACAGCAAAATTATAAAATCAATCTTGCGACAGATTGATATAATATGTCGCCATTTTGAAAATCAATTTTCACGATTTTTTCATTTTTGAGTGAGAGAAATTTTTTGAAATGAAAGTGCTTGTGTCAATAGTTTAATGTTTCAAACGCTTTCAGTTCCTGCTCTGTGGCAATACCCCTTTGAATATCGTTCCACAATGCCCCTAAGAACACATGACCGCTTTCATGAATAAGAGTGCTTGCGTCCGCCTTTTGCATTAAGGTAATAGTGGCACGTCCTGCCTCATCCCATGATGTGGTGCCTAAATCTTGTTGGTGATAAGAGTTATTATTTTGCTTGACATTTGAAAAGAAATCTATTATAATTTGTTCATAAGGATTGCCTCCTCGCAGTTGTACCTGCTCATTCTGAGTAGGAGATTGCGTCTGTATGGAAGCAATCTTTTTTATTCTCTTATCAATTCCATTACTATCAATAACGTCATGAACATATAACTTAGCATTAAATGCTGTTTTCTTTACTCTGCAAATCACATACTTAACTTCATCATCTGTGTTAAATCTCACTGGATATACAAAAAAATGATTTTCAATTTTATTTTTAATATATGAACTTTTCCCCATATAAGCCGCTTTTGCCATTCCATCCGGCAAAGTCATAATTACATCAAATTTTGACGGATACAAAAAATGGCTTAAACTATTTTTTATGCTTTTGCCATCTATAAAAACATCCCCAATTATTGTATTAACCACAACACCGTTCGGATATTTCTTTCTAAATTCCCTTACAGCATTGCCAATGGCGTCTTCTTTTACTGCTGCCGATAAAATTCCCTCTTCAACTGGTATAGGTTGAAGTTTTTTTAATTTTTGGACTTCTGGCGTATATAAATCTGTTTCCTGCTTATAGGACTGCCCAACAATACGCCCTCTGCCGTCAACCTGCTTACCGTCTTTGATGGCATTATAAATCTCAATCAATCTTGTAGGACTTGCAAAAATCTGTGTTTCCCCTTCCCTGCCTTCAGGATGGTAAAGTTCCCTAACCTGCTGACCTTCGGAATTAAATGCTCCGGCATTGCTGGCTTCTACCGTGTGATTTGACACACGGTATTTTTTACCGTTTAATTCAAAATAAAAACTCTTCCCGTTCTGTGCCTGTTTAATATCATTCTCTTTGACAAAAGTTTCTACCTCTTTCATTTTCTGTGCGTATTCTGCTTTTGCCTTTTTACTCATACGGAATGGCTGACCATACTCATTTAAATTATTTTCCCGTTCCGTTTCCGCCCTCACAATCTCCTTAAAGTTATCCTTAAACCACTGTGCAGGGTAATCAGGACGCATAGCGACAGCGTGGGCTCTCCAGAATTTCCCTAAAGGTTTTGCCGCCTTTTTAGATATGCCTGCCTCAACAACATTATTGAAAAATCGCTCAACCGCAGCGTCCAAATCTTATAATTTATGTGTTTTGAGCATTATTGCATGAAAATTGTCATTTAATGGGAGCTGCATAAGCATATGTATATACACATAACTGTTGTGATAGAAAAATATAATTTTTTTGATTTTGTTGTGTAGTGTGGTATAATATTAAAATAAAAATTTTCTAATAATTTGGAATGTACTAATGCTGTAGTGCTGGTTTGGGTGTGTTTGAAAGGAGATAATATGACATTTCTTAAATTAGCTGAAAAAGTGTTGAGAATTAATGGAAAACCGATGACTTCTCGTGAAATATGGAATTATGCGAAAGAAAAGGGTTTTGATGCTGAATTAAATTGTGCAAAAAGTGGTGCGTCAACACCAGTAAATTCACTTTCAACTTTATTGTTAAATGCTGAAAAAAAGCCAAATTCTTCAATCGTGTTAGTTTCTTCTTCGCCTAAAAAATATTATCTCAAAGGAGAAATGTACAACGATACAAGTAGTAGTTTGTTTTCTGAAGATAACATAATAAATATAGAAAGCAATTCTATGACAACAGATTCAGTAGTACCAGCAAATATGCATATTTACAAAAATAAGCACTATGTATATATTTTGACAAATCCGTCTTTCCCTAAGTTTGTTAAAATTGGTTATTCTAAAGATGTAGAAAGCCGATTAAAGAGTTTAAATACTGCTACACCATATAGATTTCAACTGTATGCAGCTTTTGAAGTGTATGAGAAGGATTTAGATAAAAAGATACATGGACTGATAGATGCAATACAGCCAGATTTTAGAGCACATGAAACTATTAATGGTAGAGAATGCAAAAGTGAATTTTACGCATTTACACCAGAAAAAGCATATGATATTATCGAAAAAATTTTAGCAGTATCAAATGTAAAAACCATACAACAAGATAATAGGGGAACAGGAAGAAACAAGCGAATTTCGTTTAAAAAACTGAATTTAATTGGGGAAGAATTAGAGTTCTATAATGATCCAAGTATTAAAGTTAAAGTACGCGATGATCGCACTGTAATATACAAAGGAAAACTGTATTCTTTATCAAAATTATATTGTGTTATTACAGGTGAAAATAAGAGTATACAAGGGCCAAAGTATTTTCGATACAAAGGTGAACTTTTGACTGATTTGAGAGCAAGGTTAGGAGTGTAAAATTTATAGTACATTTATTTAATTTTTCACAAAAAAAGCAGGGAAATTGGATTTTTTCCTGCTTTTCATTTTGTGATGAAGTTTCCCTACACCCCTGCCCCTCTCCCCGGGGAGAGGGTTAAGTTCGCATAATGCGGACAAGTTTTCTGCGTAATCCGCACCCCCAGTCGCCTTTCTTTGTTCCTTTAGGGGGCAGCCCCCGCAAGAGCGGGGGCTACTCGTGTTCCTGTGATTAGATTTAGTTAAGTTCGCTTTAAGCGGACTGTTTTTCTTTTGCGTTTCACTCAGCGTTAAAAAGTGTTTGGAACAGCAAAATCTCAATTTCAATGTAACGTAACATTTGCATAATGTTACGTTATATTGAAAATCACTTTTTACGCTTTTAATTGCGTTTTGTGGAAGAGTGATTTTAGTGGTGAGAGTTAAGAGAGGAGAGAAAAGAATTTGAAAGAAGTTCTTTACGATTAGAGCGGGAAAAAATCTTTCATTCAAAACAGCAAAATTGTAAAATTAAAATGGCGATAGTATGATATTATCTGTCGCCATATTGAAAATCAATTTTCACGAGTTTTTCATTTTTGAATGAGAGAAATTTTTTTGAAATGAAAATGAAGAATGAAAGCGTTTGTGTTGAGTATTGAATATATTTGTGCTATAATATATATGTTTTCTTTGCTAACGCTCGTCCGTCCTTAAAGGACTGGTGGACTACAAAAGTAAAATGCTTTTGTGGTTGTGGGGTGAGCAATTAAGTTGATAGTTAAATTTATGGACAGATTAACCAAGACACAAAGGCATAAATGTATGTCGGCGATACACAGCACGGACACAAAGCCGGAACTGCTTTTGCGAAAGGCGTTGTGGCACAGGGGCATAAGGTATCGCAAAAATTATAGGGTTTGCGGTTATCAGGTGGACATTGCCATTACCAAATATAAAATTGCAGTGTTTTGTGATGGTACTTTTTGGCACGGCAAAGACGGTGACGGCAGTCAGGTGGCTACCAATACAAAGTTTTGGAAGAATAAGATACAGAGGAACAAAGAACGGGATTTGGAATGTACCATAACATTGAGGGATAATGGTTGGGTTGTATTGAGATTTTGGGATAGTGAAATAATAAAAAATTTAAGTAAATGTGTTGGTAAAATTGTATGTATTCTGTTAAAATGATTTGTAACATAAAGGAATGGAAAGGTTAAATTATGGTTCGATACAGGTTGTGTAATAGATGTCAAAAATTGAGTATAATGTTGATTATTTGAGATTGCCTTACGGGAGGTGATTAGCATTGGCGGAAGATAAGCAAAGCCTTATTAATCGCAACAAGATGATATTGGTAGGATTATACCTTTCAAAATTTGACAAATTAGGTCTTAAGAAATTGGGATTTTCATCTTTTCAAGAAGCATTTAATGTTTTGGGTTATGCTTTGAATGGGAACCCTGCAAGTATTAAAAATTACAGGGACGAATTTGATCCATATTTTGACAACAACAGGCAAGGATGGCATAAGCGTGGACTACGTAACTATTGTAAAGTTATTATGGATTATGCCAATGAATATGATTTTGAAAAATTTTCTGATATTATTTCCAGTTATCTTGTAAAAAATTACCGAATTAAAATTGAGATAAATTCTATTCTGAATGAAAAAATAGAAGATACGTATGTTAAAAGAATATCCACAGGATTGGCTGCGGAAAATTTCTTTATAAAAAATTATTATAAAATTGAAGATTTTAAAAATTTCGCTTTGCAGGATACTCGTTCTTTAGGGTGTGGTTTTGACTTTAAACTAAATTATGAGCAACAATTTTATTGTATTGAAGTGAAAGGTATAAATGAAAAAGTAGGTAATTTCCTAATGACAGAAAAAGAATATAAAGTTGCCAAGGCCTTGAGAAAAAATTATTGTCTTTATATTGTAACCAATTTTAAGGAAAGCCCGGTTGAAAAATTTTACTTTGATCCGTTGGTTAATTTTAACTTGAAGGAAATTCATAAGGTTGTAGAACAAATTTCTTATCAAGGTGGTATTTAAATGTTTATATACAGCGTAAAAAGCAATGCAATATTTGTGAAATCATTGGTAAAAGATTATCTTTAAATTAAGAAAGTTTGGTGGACTGTCAAAATATTTCTGTCAAGTTAGTCAGTAAGCCAGAAGGATTTAATCAAATAGACAGAGGATGGGTAGATAAGTATGGGGAACTATGGGATATTCCTGACAAAGTCCGTATGATACTAAAATATTATACAGGGGAAATTTTACCATACAAAAAAGCAACTAAAGACAGCAGGAGAATGTTTTTGACGGAAATGACAGAAGAAGAACAATGTTCGGTGGTTAAGTGGATAGATGATAACAAATGTTTGATTGCTAATGATATTCTCAAAGGCAGAGGAAAATTTAGTGCTGAATGGATGTTGGTTACACAAAAGGTTGGCACAACATTAAAGTGGGCGTTAAAACCCATCAATGAGGTTGTTAATTTCTATTTGCAAGGCGGTGTAATTATCAGTCAACGGGGTAACATACATTTGGGAAGAATTACTATCCAACGCAAGGGCGGCGATGGCGGACGTGATACAGCGAAACAACTTCAATTTAAGATAAATCCGATTGAATTGTTTGATTTGTAAAAATTATAAGTAAAAAAAAGTGGTTAAATGTTCCGGTGATTATAGCAGAAAGGTTCGTAGGGGCAGGTTTGTAACCTGCCCGAAGAAAGGACGATAAGAGAAGAAAGTACGGGCGGGTTTGAAACCCGCACCCTACGGGGGAAGTTGTAAGTTAGAAGTTTATGAATGCTACGCATAATGCAAAAACTCCCACCGCAAGCGGTCCCCCCTCTTTAAGAAAGAGGGAAAGAAGTTCGCTTTCAGCGGACGAGTTTTCTGCGTAATCCGCACCCCCAGTCGCCTTTCTATGTTCCT
>JAZLLX010000093.1:0-120861 GCA_045598345.1 Acidaminococcaceae bacterium
ACGACATGGCTACGATCCGACTTAAAACCCCGCACACCCGAAACCTAATTATGTAATCACAGGAACTTTTTACCATAATTACTAATTACTCATTACTAATTACTCATTATCTTTATCTATCTTATCTTTAATAACTCCCAAAAAATCCCCAATCGCCTCTTGCAACGGCTTGTGAATCGTGCACCCTGCGGCCCGCTCATGCCCACCCCCGTTGAATAAAAGTGCAATCTTGGAAATGTCAATTTTCTTGGAACGCATGGAAAGACGGGTAATGTTTTCTTCCACTTCCTTAAAGAAAACCGCCACTTCCACACCCTCTATCCGCCGTGGATAAGTTACGAAGGAATCCGTATCTGCGGACTTTTGCTTTGCCGCATAGGTTTCCCTGTCCACCCACATATAGGCAAGCCGTCCGTCCAAATCAAAAGTCATGGTGTTCAAGGCCTTGGTCAAAAGCCAAAGCGTATCCTTATCCATCACATCCATGGCCTCGTCAATCTTGTGCGGCTCCGCCCCTGCCTTCATCAGATCCGCCCCCGCATACATGGTTTCCGGCCTCGTACAAGAAAAAGCAAAAGACCCGGAGTCCGTGTAAATGCCCGTGAACAAGTAATCCGCCGCCTGCTTGTCCAAGTCCCAACGCATTTCCTTCACCAACTGGCTGATAATCTCCGCCGTGGCCGCCGCATGTCCGTCCAAATAAGTGAAATCAACAAAACCCTCATTGGAAATATGGTGGTCAATATTAAGGTATTTGTCCGCCAACACCTTTTCCTTTACTCTGCCGATGCGGTTCATAGTACTGCAATCCAAAATGCAGAGCAAATCAAAATGCAAGGGTTCCGTAATCCCGTCCAAATCAGTTTCAGTTTTGATTGTTTTAATCTCCGGCAAAAATTTAAAGCCCTTAATGATGTCATCCACAAAGATTGTTACCTCTTTGCCGTACGCTCTCAGCACCCTTGCCAAAGCCAGGGAACTGCCGATTGCATCACCATCAGGGCTCATATGGATGGCCATCGCAATACGCTTGGCATCCAACAAAATCTTGCCAGTTTCTTTCAAATCCAGCAGTTTTTTCATTTTTCTTCTCTCTTAATTTTCGCTAAAAGGTCTTCAATATGGGCCGCATAAACCGCAGAGGTGTCCTCCACAAAATGCAGTTCCGGCGTATGGCGGAGCCGTACCCGTTCCGCAATTTCCGAACGGAAGAAACCTACCGATTTGTTCAACGCCTCCCAAGTTTCCTTATGCCCTTCCTCCGGCCCATATAAACTTACAAAAATCTTGGCATAACTTAAGTCCTTGGAAACCTCCACCCCCGTCACCGTAATATCGTGAATCTTCGGGTTCTTCACATCAAACAGAAGCATTTTACTGATCTCCTGCTGGATGGCCTCCTGAACTTTTTCCACACGCATCTTACCCATCTTGGGCTCCTATTCTACAGAAATCTCCTCCATATTGAAGATTTCCAACTGGTCATTTTCACGGATATCTACAAACTTTTCCAAAGTAAGGCCACATTCAAAGCCCTGTTGCACTTCCTTCACATCATCTTTGAAACGGCGCAAGGACTCAATTTCCCCTTCGTGAACAACAATGCCGTCACGCACAACACGCACCTTGCTGGAGCGGGTAACCTTACCTTCCAAAACATAACAGCCCGCAATAACCAATTTGCTGATGCGGATAATTTGACGGACTTCAACCCGGCCTTGGATAACTTCTTTGAACTTGGGCGCCAGCATACCTTTGATGGCCGCCTCCACATCTTCCAAAGCGTCATAAATTACCCGGTACATCCGCATATCAACTTTTTCAGATTCCGCCGCCTTACGGGCATTGGCATCAGGCCTTACATTAAAACCGATTACAAGTGCGTTGGCCGCACTGGCAAGCATAATATCGGACTCCGTAATTGCTCCAACGCCGGAATGTACCACAACTACTTTAACTTCATCATTCTTAATCTTTTCCAAAGATTGCTTCAGCGCCTCAACACTGCCCTGCACATCCGCCTTCACAACGATATTTAAGTCCTTGATTTCCCCTTCCTGAATTCTCTGGAACAGGTCATCCAAACTTACCTTGCCCGCCGTCTTTAATTCATTCTCACGTTGTTTGGCAATACGTTTTTCTGCAACAATACGGGCAATTCTTTCGTCCGTGGCATCCATCACATCCCCGGCCTGCGGAACATCGTTCAAGCCCAACACCTCAACCGGAGTGGAAGGCAAGGCCTGGGTGACCTTTTCCCCACGGTCATTCACCATTGCCCGCACCTTGCCGTAGCAAGTGCCCGCAATAATGCTGTCGCCAATATTTAAAGTTCCCCGTTGCACCAATACGGTTGCCACAGGGCCCCTGCCCTTATCCAGCTGGGCTTCTATAATTGTACCCTTGGCGGGCAAATCCGGGTTTGCTTTCAAATCACCCATATCTGCCACCAACTGAATCATTTCCAGCAAATCGGAAATGCCCGTCTTCTGATAAGCGCTGACCGGCACCATAATTGTGTCGCCGCCCCAATCCTCAGGAACCAACTCATGCTCTGCCAACTGCTGTTTGACATGGTCAGGATTTGCTTCCTGTTTGTCCATCTTGTTAATGGCCACAATAATGGGGACCTTTGCCGCCTTGGCATGGTTGATTGCTTCAATGGTTTGCGGCATAACCCCGTCATCCGCCGCCACCACCAGCACGGCCACGTCCGTTACCTGGGCGCCCCTTGCACGCATAGCCGTAAAGGCCTCATGCCCCGGAGTATCCAAAAAGACAATGGTCTTGTTATTGTAGTTAACTTTGTACGCGCCAATCCTTTGGGTAATGCCGCCCGCTTCCCGTGCGGTTACATTGGTCTTGCGGATAGCATCCAGCAAACTGGTCTTGCCGTGGTCAACATGACCCATAACCGTAACCACCGGCGGACGGGGCATCCTCAACGCAGGATCATCTTCAACCTCCGGCACCTCTGTCAAATCAATCTGCGGCGCCTCCGACAGAACCTCGCACCCGAACTCATCACCAATTAAAACAGCCGTATCAAAATCAATCTCCTGATTAATAGTGACCATCATTCCCAAAAGGAACAATTTTTTAATAACTTCAGCCACCTCACGCTTAATCATCTGGCTGAAGGTCTTAACACTGATGGACTGGCCCACCTTAACGCTGGTCGGCCTTACCACTTCCTTAACCGGCTGTTGCTTTTTAGGCCTGTCCGGGAACATCTCGTGTCCCTTGCTGCGATTAGGCCTTGATTCCTTTGTGGCATAACTGCCGGCGAATTTCTTATCCTTGTAATTCTTGTTATTGGCGCGGTTACGTTCCCGGTCACGGTCACTACGCTCCCGCTCGCTGATAAATGTATGCTCAACGACTTTCTTGTCGTTCTTTTCAACATTAAACTTGTTGGGACGGTTCTTGTCAAAATTCGGTTTCTGTCCCAAGGGCTTGCCCCCATCCCTGTTAAAGGGTTTCTGCCCTGCATTATTTCTGTTATCCCTGTTACGGTTGTCGTTCCTGTTATCCCTGTTGTTGTTGCGGTTGTTATCCCGGTTATTTGCCCGATTGTCCCGGTTCCCATCCCTGTTAAAATCTCTGTTGTTATTGTTCCTGTTATTTCTGTCGTTTCTGTCATTTCTATCGTTCCTGTCGTTCTTGTCGTTTCTGTTATTCCTATTGTTTCTGTCGTTTCTGCGTTCATTATTGTTGCCCTGACCCTGGGGCCTGTTGTTCTGCCCCTGGGGACGGTTCTGTTGCTTTTGTCCGTTCTGATTATTTTGACCGTTTTGCCTGTTCTGCTGACCCTGCTGCCTGTTCTGTCCCTGATTCTGTTTATTCTGTCCCTCGCGGTGTTGGTCTTTGGGTTTTTGTTGTTCAGCCGGTTTCTGCTGTCCGCTATTCTTCACCTGCTCAACAGGTTTTTGTTGTTGGGGAACCTTCGGTTGCTCAACTTTTTTAGGTTCTTCAACCTTCTTCTCCACTTCCTTCGGCTTTGCCTCTTCCTGTTTCTGTTTGGATTGTTCAACCCTTTTGGTTTCTTCTGCTTGCTTCTCTTCAGGATGTGCTTTCCTCACCAAAGTGAACACAGGTTTAGAAACAGAAGTAGGGCTTTGCACCGAACCCGATGCAAAAGCCCTTTTAATTATCTCCACTTCCTTATCTTCCAAAGCGCTGAAATTAGTTTTGCTAATCTTTTGCTTTGCAAGAACGTCAATCACTTCATTAGAGGTCCTGCCAAGCTCTTTAGCAATCTCATATAATCTTTTTTTTGCCATAGCATCACCTCCAGTTAGTTATGACTGAAATTATTTCTTTGTTGCTTTCTTAACAACCTTTTTTGCAACCGCTTTCTTAGCGGGAGCGGCTTTCTTTGCTACTGCCTTCTTTGCAGGAGCGGCTTTCTTTGCTACTGCCTTTTTAGCGGGAACGGCCTTCTTTGCTACTGCCTTCTTTGCAGGAGCGGCTTTCTTTGCTACTGCCTTTTTAGCGGGAGCGGTCTTCTTTGCTACTGCCTTTTTAGCGGGAGCGGCCTTCTTTGCTACTGCCTTCTTAGCGGGAACGGTCTTCTTTACTTCTGCCTTCTTAGCGGGAGCGGCTTTCTTTGCTTCTGCCTTCTTAGCGGGAGCGGCCTTCTTTGCTGCTACTTTCTTAGGAGCAACAACTTCCACCACTTTCAATTTTTTAACCTTTGCAACTTCAGCATCAGTCAAAGTAGCCACTGCACTCTTGTTGATACCGGCCTTTTTCATTGCAACAACAAGTGATGCGGATTTTACGCCCATTTCTTTGGCAACATCATAAACACGTTTTGCCATTTTTTTCTCCTCCTGTTTAAAAAATTAAATTATGCTACCCAGCATATTATAAAAATTAACATCCAAGACGGCCACGCTAACACGTTTTGCCCTGCCTATAGCAGAACCCATTTGGCCTGCAGTTAAAATTTCTTTAACCTCCACACCATTGGTTTCCGCCAAGTGATGTAATTCCCTTTTGGTGTTCGGTGCCGCATCCTCCGCAATGATCAGAAGCCGCACCTTGTGGTTTTTCAAAGCAGAACGCACCGCCACATCCCCCGATGCCAACTTGCCTGCCTTTTGTGCAAGTCCTAATGCAAACTGCACCCTGCTGATTTTATCATTCATTCGTCCTTGGTTTCCGTCTGTGCTTCAACAACCTGATTTTCCGGCATTGTTTCTGTCTGTGTTTCAACAACTTGTTCCTCAGGCGCTGTTTCCGCAACCTCGGACTTCTCTTCTTCCGCCGCCTGCTCTGCCACCTGGCTCTCGCTCTTGATATCTATCTTCCAATTTGTCAGCTTTGCCGCCAGCCGGGCATTCTGCCCTTCCTTGCCAATAGCTAAGGATAACTGATAGTCCGGCACAACCACCTTGCAAATTTTTTCCTCTACATTAGCATTCGCAGACACAACCTTGGACGGACTCAAAGCATTCGCCACATATTCCGCCGGGTTTTCACTGTACTGCACCACATCAATCTTTTCGCCACATAATTCATTGACAATGTTCTGAATACGCCCCCCACGGGAACCGACACAAGCGCCCACCGCATCCACATCCTTGTCTGCAGAATATACGGAAATCTTACTGCGGCTGCCCGGCTCACGGGCAACTGATTTCAGTTCCACAACACCGTCTGCAATCTCCGGCACTTCCTCTTCCAACAATCTTTTCAAAAGACCGGGATGGGTTCTGGAAACAATTACCTGGGGACCTAACTTTGTACGCCGCACATCAAGTATATAGACCTTCTTGCGGCTGTGCACATCATATTTTTCACCGGGAATTTGCTCGCTACGCAAAAGCACCGCATCAACCTTTCCCAAGTCCAAATACACATTACCATTTTCCGTCCGTTGCACAAAACCGATAACCACATTGCTCTGTCTTTCACGGAAATAATCATTCACATGATTCTGCTCCGCCTCACGCAAACGCTGGGTCAAAATTTGCTTTGCAGTCAAGGCCGCTATACGTCCAATCTCGTTGCTGAAAACAGGACGCTCAATAACATCATCCGGCATAAAATCCGGGCTGCTCTTGCGTGCCTCTTCCAAAGAAATTTCCCCGCCCTTTGGATTCGCTTCCACAACTTTAAAAGCGGCAAACAACTGAATTTCCCCTGTTTCCCTGTTCATCTCCACACGGATATTCTCGTTGTCGCCAAACTTTTTCTTTAAGCCCGACTTCAGTGCATCCTCAATCGCTGAGTAAATTTGCTCAGCATCTATGCCTTTTTCTTTAGTTAAATCTTCAACTGCCTGAACGAATTCTTTATTCAACTTTATTAACCTCTTTTATAAAAACTTTTTTGATTATATCACACAATATGAAAAAACACAATAGGTACTGACAAAAAATTTTTACAAGCAGTACATTTTGTGTGTCAGGGCAACCACTGTTTCCACATGATTTGTGTGGGGGAACATATCCACCGGCTGCACGGTTTCAATCTCATAGTCATTGCAGAGAACGGCCAAATCCCTTGCCAATGTGGCAGGATTGCAACTTACATAAATCACCCGTTGGGGAGCGGCGGACATCACCGTACGCAACACTCTTTCCTCGCATCCCGCCCGGGGCGGGTCAACCACAATTACATTTGGTTTCACCCCGCTGCCCAACATTTGCGGCAACTGAATCGCCCCGTCACCGCACACAAATACTGCATTGACAAAATTATTCAGTTTGGCGTTTTCCTTGGCATTGGCAATGGCCTGTTGCACAATCTCAATACCCAGCACCTGCCTTGCTTCCTTCGCCAGGTAGAGGGCAATGGTGCCGGTTCCGCAATATACATCCACTACTTTTTCTTTTTTAGTGAGATGGGCAAACTGCTTTACCAAATCATAGAGTACCGCCGCCTGCTTTGTATTCACCTGGAAAAATGACTCAGGACTGATGTTGAATTTTAAGCCGTTTAACTCCTGTTGGATTTTCTCCGTTCCAAAAAGCAATTTGCTTTCTTTGCCCAAAATAATATTGGTGTTCGCCTTATTCACATTGACAAACAATGATTTGAAATCAGGCACCATTTTCTGCAAAATGTCCACCAGTTCATCTCTGTAAGGCAGTTTGTCACCATTGATAACCAGCACCACCATCACATCTTTGCCGGTCACACGGGCCATCACATGACGGATTAAGCCCCTTTGCAGTTTCTCATTATAGGCGCTGACCTGATAAAGTTTCATCCATAACCGCACCGCCGCCAACACCTGATTGTTCCCTTCTTCCTGAATAATACATTCCTTGGCATCCACCACCCCATGCGTCTTCACGGCATAACAGCCAATCTCTAAAGTACCGTGTTCATCACTCACCGGGAACTGCATTTTATTACGGTAATACCAAGGGTCTTGCATACCAATCACGGGTTGCACTTCACACTGCAAATGACCTATGCGGAGCAAGGCATCTTCCACCTGCTGGCGTTTCATTTTCAGTTGTGCCTCATAAGACAGGTGTTGCAACTGGCAACCGCCGCACCTGTCAAAATACTTGCAGCGTGGCTCAACTCGGTCAGGGCTTTGGTTAATTATTTTTATGAGAGATGCCACCGCATAATTTTTCTTGACCATAGTGATGCGTGCTAAAACATCTTCACCCGGCAATGCGTTCGCAACAAAAACAGTGAGCGGAGCATGTGCCACCCCCTCACCATTGCTCCCAAGATTATCAATATGCAATTCTCTTTCTTCATTCACAAATACATTTTCCATATTTATATTATAGCACAATTTTTATTTTAGACCACAGACAAATGCATAGCAAATTAAAAAAGAGGGAAATTGGGTAATTTCCCTAGGAAAATTACCCAATTTCCCGACTTTGTAAATGTTATCGTAACTTAATCAAATGTTTTAGATATTAGAATGTGAACTGTGCACTGATATTCAGTTTTCTGTTCTTGGCTTCTTCGCCCTTCTGGTATCTGTAGCTAATGCCGAAGGTCATATCTTTCTTCACGAACTGCATACCGAGTTTAGCATAGTAGCTGTTGCCGTCAACAACATCCATATTGAAGGAATCGCTTACGCCGTTGAAGGATACGGTCTGTTGAACATCTTTCTTGCCGAGGTTGAATACATAACCTGCTTCAACAGTCGGACGGAACATCCAGCCATCATTCATAGCGTAATCCGCATGCCAACTCAAGCCGATCTGGGACTGAACGGTTGTCTGTTTGTCAGTATTGTAATGCATATCAATGCTGTTGTTGAAGTCCTTGGTATTAACATGAGTTACCCTTGCGCCGATGCTCGGTACTAATGTGCCTTTGGCGAACTTGAATGCCTTCTGGGCGGTTACACCAGCAGTAATTGCATCGGATTTCGGTTTGGCAGTAACTTCCACACCGCTGTTGGTTTGTGTAATATCGTTGTCTGCTTTGATATAACCAAAGTCGGTGATGATTGCACTGTCGCCGTTGGTTACACGGTTATAAACGCTGATTCCGTAGTAATCCATTTCGTTTCTGGTGGAAGCACCGTTGAAGCCGGATACTTTGCCGTCAGCATAGGTGATAGCCAAACCACCGATTACTTTACTGCTGGTCCAGAGGTCAGCGCCTACGGTAGTACCGTTGTAATTCAGGTCATATTTAGCATCCATACCGCCAAGTTTCATGCCATCAACATTTTCTTTGCTATGAACATAACTTGCCCAAACCTGTTTGTCATACTTAGGTTTCTTATATTGTTCAGGCATAATGTTGCTGCTCTTGCCAACTTCAACTGTGGTAATTTCTGCCGCATCCCCATTGCTTGCAGTATTGATTACTTCCGGTTTGGTGGATGTAATTGCCGGACGGGTTGCCAAACTGAGGTTGCTGATAATGTTGTCACCCATTGCAGTTGCGAAGTTATTAACACCATGGTTCACCGCAGCCAGTTCAGTCATATTAGCCATTGCATTGATTCTTTCCGCTACTTCAGTATTTGTTAAAGTATCACTTGTAGCAGCAGCCAACCACTTATATGCACCAGAATCAGCTTCTGCATTTGCTGCAATTTCTTGGACTACATGTGGAATTACACCACCCCACGGAACAATAACCGGGTCAACCGGGTCAACCGGGTCAACTGGGTCAACTGGGTCAACTGGGTCAGGCGGAGTAATTGCATTCTTTACATAAACGTTGAATTGAGTACCGTCATTCTTATATTCATCAAGTTCTGCAGCAATAAACGATTCGTCATCAATTGCCAATTCTGTAATTCTGTTACCAATAATATTTTCTTGTTTCCAACCAGCAATATTTGTTCCTTTTAAGATCTTATACAGAGTATCTTTTGTTGCATTAGCAATATATAGTTTAGATGTATCTTCAACTTTTGCTCCATCCTCAATATCATTAATTGCGGCTTTTCCAGTAGTCCCCTTTATTGTATCACCGTCAACCATCAACAAGGAGTTAGCACCAAAGTACACACCTTTTTGACCGAAAGCAAATCCAAACTGATCTTCGTGACTGCTCCAATCTAATGTTTTAACCGCAGTTTCAAAATTATCATCTAAGGAACCGTCAACAACCAAACTTGCACCTGCAGTACCAGTAGTTGATCCAATATTAAATGTAGCATCTCCAAGTGTTACAGGACTGAGTACACGGGCAATAGCCGTTATGTTGCCTGATTCATTACCAAATGTCAATTTTGTATTCTTAAATTCATTTTGACTCAATCGTTGATCAGATCCTAATGTCAGAACGGATGCACGGCCAACAACAATTGTGGTATCGAGTGTGCTTGCTTTTTTAATTGCCAATTGTGTTGCTTTTTCAACATTACCTTTAACATAATCCCAAACAGGATCAAGGAAGACAATACCTGCACCAGTTAATGTGTCTGCTGTTACAAAGGCAGTACCGGCATTACTACCAAGTCGTAAGGAACTCAATTTTTCATCAATCTTTAATTCACCAAATTTTGCTTTACCAAGAATAACACTGTTGTCAAGGACATTGATGACATCAGCTTTTACAAGACCGCCATCATTAATTCCTAATGTCGCATTCTTGTACATATTGATAGTATTAGCATAAACTTCACCTTTTGTATTAACTTGTAAGGTTACATTATCCGAGCTTCCAGCCATACCTAATTGAATTACATCAACAACTTTATCTGGCAAACCAATCTTACCATGATCATTAACTTTAATATCTCCCTTGTATACGTTGATATTATTGCTTGTTAATGTACCATCAACAGTAATTAACGGTTTGTTAGTAACTTCTGTACCTTCATGTCCAATTTCAAGATTATTAACAGCCATTGTTGCACCATTTGCAATCTTGACTTCTGCTTGTTTCCAAATGCTCATATCACCAGTTTCATTCAGATACTTGCCATTGACATTGAATGTACCTTTAATAGTGGTGTCGTCACCAACATTCATAGTAGTTCTGTCACCAACATTAACTGTTGTACCTTCATCAATACTGAATGTTCCAGCATTGTTGAATGTATGAGCATTGATTTGAATTCCATTACCATCACTGTCGTGAACATCCTTACCGATTGTGGTATTACCACCTACCTCAACTGTGTTATTTGTTCCGCTAATTTCAAGGACAGTACTATCTTCTAATGTCAAGTTACCAGTTGTCTTGAAGTTACCCTTAATATCAAGTGTACCACCATGAAGTTCAGTAGACAATGTTGTTGTTACTTCTCCCGATTTAACAATGGTATCACCATTGATGGTTACATCAGACCTTTCTCCGAAGGTTGCACCACCATCTTTACCAATAGTCAATGTACCACTTGTGAACTTACCATTTGTAGTCAGTTTACTATCAACAGTTACAGTACCATCAAATTTAATTTCACCTTTCGCTCCAACTACTTTTGCACCTTCTTCAATAATAAGATTTCCGGTAGCGGTATAATTGCCATCAATATTCAAAGTATCTTTTACGGTTGTATTACCACTAACAGTTGCAGAAGTATTCTTGCCAATAGTTAATTTAGCATCCGTACCAACATTTACATTTCCGCCAATACTCAAAGCACCATTAGCATCAATATTCAAAATAGTATCGGAAGTTCCAGTACCATCTGCCAAAGTCAAATCACTGCCAATACTCATGGCTGTCGTTGTGTTGTAAATGTCCACAACAGCTTCACTACCTAAAGTAAATGCTCCAGTTGTAGTAAATGTCTTTGCAGAAATATCAGCAAAATGATTAATAGTAGTAGCGCCCTCAACAGTCATAGTTTCAGTATTTTCACCAACAGTTAAGAAGCCATCGGTTGCACCAACAGTCAAATCACCGCCCACCGTGAATGTCTTCGCATTAATATTTGCTTCGTCATTAAATTCTGCAGAACCGCTAATCTTGAAGGTGTTGCTCTTATCGCTAACTGTGAATTCAGAAGAATTACCTGTTGTCAAATTGCCGGTAATATCAATTGCACCTGCATGAATTTCTGCTGTATTATTAATTGTTGTGTCGCCACCAATAGTTAAGGTTTCAGTATGCTCACCAACAGTTAATGTTGACGCATCACCAGTTGTTAAAGTACCACCAATCGTGACTTTTTCAGCATTAATGTCTGCAATACCATTGATTACTGAATCACCAGTACCAATGCTGAATTCTTCACTCTTATCACTTACAATTAATGTAGCAGAATCACCAACAGTTAATTTCTTATCGGTAGCAGTTGTAACAGTCGGATCTTCTACCGTAATGTAATTACCATTGATTTCTAATGTTCCATTAACAGTAGTATCACCTTTTACAGTTACAACACTATGTTCAGCAGTCCACAAATCACCAGTAGCATTGACTGTAACATCACCTTTCAAGCCAATAGTTGCCCTCTTAATGTTTGTCTGACCACTAACAATCAAATCTTGGAAATATGCCTTTTGATCATTTTCTGTGTAATGAACACCATCAGCATCTGTATAAGTATCTAAACCAAGATTGAAAATAGAGTTCTCTTTTACATTAATAACAACATTTGCATTACCACTTTCATTTGTACTTACCATTCTTTCAGCACTATAATCATTCCCGTTTTTATCTTTTGTTGCTTTACTCTCTACAATTTGTTGCTTATGACCGGTCATAGTAAAGTTAGTTACACTTGAGCCATCACCGATATTTAATGTCAAATAATTTCTCTTATCAAGACCAGCAAATGTAATTCCACCTACAACCGCTTTGGTAGTGATTAATGTGATTACGTCAGTGTACAATGCCTCTCCTCTGCCATCATCATCTTTATCCTTATCCAAAACTTCAACGGTATTGTCTGGAACTGAATTAATTTCAACATCACCTGTACTTCCGTCATCATCAGTTACTGCAGGTGTAAAATCTTTAATTTCAATTTCTGTATGTTCATCTGATGTGCCTGTACCTATTGTTTCTGTTCCCTCTGTATCACCATGAGAAATTAATTCTTCGTTATCAGCTAATTTTAATGTAGCACCTAAAATTGTCAAGAAGTCAACTGCACCATTTTCTTCTGTGCCATTTACAGTTGCAAGATTAATTGCTTTCTTAATATCGTTATACTGAGTTGCAGTATAAATTAAGTTTTTATCTGCATCTTCACCAGAATTGCCTCTTGTTAATACTAAATTAAAGTTACCACTCTTGCCAAGATACGGATTAGGATTGAGATCCATATCTGTTCTATCAGCATTGAATGTATATGTTCCTTTTGTGCCATCATCAGAATCAGTCGGGTCAGCAGTATATGTTACTAATTCACTTGCTTTGGCAATTAAAGTGCCTTGGTCAATAATCATTGTTTCTACATTGCTACCAATTGTACCTCTAACAATATCCAGTACAGTATGTTCGCCAATAATTTCTAAAGTAGATGTATCAATCTTACCATTAACAACCACATTACCATCAATAGAAGTTGTTCCGTCACCATCTAAAGTAACATCTCCTTTAACTTCTCCACCAGTCAAAGTAATTGTACCATCTTCTTTGACATGAACATCGTCAGTAATATTGTCACCATCTGTTCTTACAGTTGCATCACTTTCAATAGTAAATTCACCATGAATCTCTGCATCAATTTCCACAAAAGTCGGTTTACCGTCACCTGGAACACCATCACCAATTACAAGTTTACCACCTTCATTTACATAAATCTCACCAGTAATCTTGGAATAGGTGTCTTCGGTAGCAGGCGGTGTCGCTTGTTCGCCACCAATTATTGTTAAGGTGTTATCTCCCTCAATTTCAAACTTGCTTGCAATATATTCTGCGTCAGAAGTTACATCACCCTTGACATGGGTTGTACCTTCGCCAGTAATCTTGCCGCCCAAAGTGCCGCCGCCAAGTTCAATAGTACCATCGTTCTTAACTTCATTCGGGTCACAAGCAATGCTTTCTGCATGTTTAACATCTAATGTACCATCTTCGGTTATAGTAATATTGGTATGAATCTTAATCGGTTCAACTGGATCCGTACCTTCTTTTTCACCAACTGTTACATTACCGTCAACAACAAATGTACCAGCAGGTGATGTAGCAGGTGTTATATTCTGACCAATATCAACCGTCAATTCACCGCCTTTAGCAATGATTTCGCCACCTTCGTTAATGATAACTTCAGTTTCTTCAGGTGTATCCTTATTGTCTTGTAAACTCTTTAAATCTTCAAAGGTAATCTTACCACCTTCATTCACTTCAAGATGGTCAATATCAATCAAACCTCTTACAGGATCACTGCCAGGAATGTAATCAACAAATACATCAGTATCAACCTTCATTGTACCTTTACCGGTTACATTACCTTCAATAGTAACTTTTGTTTCATCTCCACCGGTAAATTCAATATCACTGCCTTCATTAACTTTAATGGTTGCTTCTTTCTCAATGGTTACTTCATCACCTTCGCCACCAACTTCAACATGGCCTGTCTTAGTCGGTGTAACAGTATCATCGCCAATTGTAATCGGGCCGTCAATGATTACTTCATTATCATGAGCAGTACCACCAGTGGATTCACCACCTTTAATGATTACATCACCACTTATATTCACGCCATTTTCAGGATGTTCAGGATCGCCGCCAATAATAACTTTATTGTCGGAAACATCGCCGTCTTCACCCTTACCGCCAGTAATAATAGTCGGGCCAAGAGGTGCAGTGCCACCATCAATGCTTGTTCCTCTGATAGTAACATCATTATTTGTTACATTACCGTCACCGCCAGATTCACCGCCAATAATATCACCACCAACACCAAACTTAGTAGGCGGATTGATAATTACTTCGTTACCGGAAACATCGCCATCTCCACTCTTACCACCGATTACATCACTATGTACTTCTTTACCGTCAATAGTGACCTTGTTGTCTATAACATCACCGGTCACAGATTCACCACCAATGATTTGGTCATGTTTCCAAGGTTCAGCAGTTGGATCATCACCAATTATAGCAGGGGTCTTAATGGTAATAACATTCTTTTCTGATGTACCTTCATCCGTCTTGCCACCAATAATGTCGCCATGAATATTAATACCAGGTGTTGCATCAGTACCATCACCGATAGTGATTTCGTTTTCTTTAGTATCACCGGTTACACTTTCACCACCGATAATATTGCCACCATCAGGGTTGGACGGATCGCCACCAATATCAGCAGGCGTATGAATATCTACTTTATTCTTATTAGCATCACCGTCTTCGGTCTTACCACCAGTAATATTACCGTCAACCTTGCCGGAAACATCCACATCATTCTCATTGGTATCACCATGTTCGCTTTCACCACCGGTTACATCACCATGTACATAGGACGGAGCATAAACATTAACATCGTTACCATTGGAATCACCGTCTTCTGTCTTACCGCCAGTAACATCGCCAGTAATCTTCGGCATCAAAGTTGTTGGATCAGTCGGGTTGTAACTACCAGGTGCAAAATCTTTATCACCAATATCTACTGTATTCTCATTAGTATCACCGTGTTTGCTTTCACCACCAGTTACATCACCACCAACTTGAGCAGGCGGTTTAACATCAACATTATTTTCATTTGCATCCCCATCTTTTGCTTTACCGCCGGTTACATCACCACCGATAACAGGACCTGCATCAGGATAATTCGGATCCCCGCCGATAATAACATCATTACCGTCAGCGTTGCCAGTACCTTCAGAAGTATCACCACCGGTTACACCACCCTCAACTTTAGCAGGTGCATTTACATTAACTTCATTGTTGTCCGCATTGCCATCACCAGTATTCTTACCGCCAGTTACATCACCACCGATATGTGGCAAATAAACATCCGGGTTAGTTGGATCATAATGTGTCGGATCACCACCTAAAGTAATAGTGTTGTCATCAGCATTACCGCCACCACCAGTTTCACCGCCAGTTACATTACCGGTGACATCTGCAGGTTCCTTAATGGTAATTTCATTATCTTTGGCATCGCCTTTACCGGTTTCACCACCAGTTACATCACCACCAATAATCGGGCCTGTTCCAGGTGTATAAGGTTCACCACCTTCTAAAGTAATAGTGTTATCATCAGCATTACCTTCACCTGTCTTACCACCAGTTACATCACCATCAATATCTGCAGGACCAGTAATATCAACATCGTTGCCTGTTGTATCACCTTTACCAGTTTCACCACCGGTTACATCGCCACCGATATGCGGCAGAACTGGCATAGGATTGTCAGGATCAAAAGGTCTATAGTAATCAGGTACAGGACTACCTCCAGTAATAGTTACATCATTATCTTTGGTATCGCCTTCACCGCTCTTACCGCCAGTTACATTACCACCAACATCAGTCGGAGCACCAATTTCCACTTCATTGTCATGAGAATCACCTTTACCGGTATCACCACCGGTTACATCACCATGAATAACAGGACCTGCCCCAGGATAATTTGGATCACCGCCAATAATAACATCGTTATGATCTGCTTCACCTTCATCAGTATGACCGCCAGTTACATCACCACCATCAGGATTGGACGGATCACCACCAATTTCTGCAGGTGCAGTAATCTTGACATGGTTGTCTTCTGTATCGCCTTTATCAGTATCACCACCAGTTACATCACCACCGATATGCGGTAAGAGATGACCTTCACTATCTTTAGGCGGATTAGAAGGATCACCACCACCAGTAATATCTACTTCATTATGTTTGGTATCGCCTTCGTCAGAATGACCGCCGGTCACATCACCACCAATATCAGCAGGAGCACCAATGTCAACTTCGTTTTCATTGGCATCACCTTCATGAGTATCACCGCCAGTTACATCACCATGAATCTTCGGACCGGATTCAGGATAATTCGGATCACCATCAATATCTACTTTATTCTTATCTGCATCACCTTTGTCAGTATGACCACCGGTTACATCACCGCCTTCATCTGAACCTTCATTACCAATTTCTGCCGGTGCATGAATTCCAACGCCATTACCTTCAACATCACCGTCTTCGGCTTTACCGCCAGTTACATCACCATCAATATGTGGCAGAATAGGATCAGGTATAGTTGACGGATCTGTCGGATCGTAAGAAGGATCACCGCCACTAATAGTTACTTCATTATCTTTAGAATCGCCATGACCGCCATGGGTTTCACCACCTGTTACATCACCATCAATATCAGTATCACCGCCGATATCTACCTCATTATCTTTTGCATCGCCACCATGAGTGGTTTCACCACCTTTAACATCTCCGCCAATATGGATATCTTCACCAGGTTCACCACCAATATCGGTCTTATTACCTTCACTATTACCACCGCCATTGGTCTTGCCGCCGGTTACATCACCTTCAATGTCAGAATTGCCACCAATATTCAATTCATTGTCCTTAGCATTTCCTTTTGGTGCTTCACCGTCTGTTTCAGAACCAGTAACATCACCATCAATATTGCCTTTTACATTGGTTTCGTTGCCTTCAACATCACCGTCATTACTGTGTTCGCCGGTGAAATCACCGTCAATGTCAGGTACATCTGGATCATAATCAGGATCACTTGGATCTTTACCTTCATATGTCACAGTGTTATCTTTTACATCACCTTCACCATCTGCACCGGTAACATCTTCAGTAATCGGTTCATCAGAAGTAATAACAACATCTTCATCTTTAATTTCCTTACCGACAAACTTCATGCTAATAACATTGTTACCGCTGTTGATACTGATATCATAACTGCTTACTGTTCCTTGTACGCCGGAAACTTCCAATGTTAATGTGCCATTTTCAGCAACAATCAGGTTGACGCTTTCGCCTTCTTCAAGAACATCACTTACGCCGCTTACATTGAGTGCAGATTTCTTAATCTTATTAATTTGATTTTGTGCATGTACTAATGTTAATGCATTATCCTTGCTTGTCAAATTAATGTTATATCTGTCAAATCCTTCAATGGAGTTCACTTGAGTGCCATTATCAAGAACAGTTAAAGTATTACCACTAATCTTGCTTGCATCAGAAACACCGTATGCTCCTTTAATATCAACTGTTCTGTTTGCACCATTAATTGCTACTGTACTGCTACCAACAGCATCACCGGCACTACCACTGCTTGCGTAAATGGTTACATTATTCAAATTAGCGTCCTTAGTAATAGTAATGTTGTTGCCGGTCTTCGCACTACCCATAATGCTACCGCCATTTACAGTACCTGCAACAGTTACACTGCCTGCAGTTGTAATGCTGCCTGCAGTATTCACAACAGTACTTGCCAAAGTGCCGTTGGTCAATGCTAATGTACCCTCGTTGGTAACTGTATTACCAACATTACCTGCACCAATTGTCAATGTGCTGCCGCTCTTAACATTGATAGTATTATCAACTTTAGCTAATGCTTTAATAGTCCCACTTGTATCAATTACCAAAGTACCAGCACCTTCAATTGCTTCCTGCAATTCAGTATCAGCACTTGTGCTTGTCAATGTCAGGGTACCTGTATTAGCAATCTTATTGCTGCTAATGGTTAAGTTAGCGGCATCAATAGTTAAGTTAGCACTATCTGCTATAGTTAATTCTTTTTGTGCAATAGTACCTGTAACATCCAATTTGCCGGAACCGCTTATAGTCAATTTGCCATTTGCACTGCCATCAATTGCATATTCAATTGTATCATTGGTACTTGTAACTAATTCAACAGTACCATTATTGGTGAATGTATTATTAACTGTTAAGTCGGTTATATTTGCTTTGAAGCTTGCAGATTGAACAGTGATATTATTTTGTTTAATCTTATTGCCTGCTTCATTGGTAATGCTACTGTTATTTGTTATTTGTAATGTTCCCTTATTGTTAGCACTATTTGTAATTTCAGTTGTTAAAGTTGCCTCAGTACCGCTTAACTTCAAAGTACCATCGTTAACAATGGCATCACTAATAATCAAACCGCTAATATCACTTGTCAATGACTTAGATTCATTAATAGTTAATTTGGTTTGTTCAATCTTGGCATTATTGGTGATTGTTCCGTCAATTACTAAATTACCTGCACCGCTGATATCTTTTGCAAGTGCATTCAAAGTGCCAGTTAAAGTCATTGTGTTGGTGTTAGTAACTGTATTGCCAACATTGGAAGCAGCCATCGTTAATTCACCGGCATTGTCAATGGTATTGACAACTTTCTTAGTAATTTCAACTTGACTGGCATTGTCAACTTTCAATACGCCACTACCGATAATCTCATTGTTAAACTTACTATTAGCATCACCACCAGTTAATGTAAATGTTCCGGCATTCTCAACTTTTGCGTCATCATTCAAAGTTACATTATCAACATCAACTCTCAAACCGCCTAATCCATCAATTACTATGGCCTTCTGAGTAATTTGTTTATCACTTGCATCAATATTACCGCTGACAATTTCAAGAATACCAGTTGCAGTTGTTTGAGAATCAATAATATCATTATCTAAAGTAGAATCTGCAACAACGCTAAGTTTCAAAGTACCCTGGTTATCAATGTCATTAGTAATGGCTAACTTATTCAAGTCAGTTACTAAAGTGCCATAGATTTCCAAATTAGCTTCTGCGATTTCAGCATTATTAGTTACAGCTCCATTAACCTTCACAGTGCTTGTATCCGAACCATCAAATATTTCTCCAATCACATCATATTCTAATGTACCATCACCCAAATTCAAGATACCTTGGTTATGAACATCACCGCCAATGTTAATAGCATCAATAATCAAATTACCTTTGATTGCAAGTATTTTTTCAGTATCACTTATGCCATTATCGTCAGTATCAACCCAAATACTAATGTTGTGATTATTAATATTGATTTCTTGAGCAATTAATTTGTCTGCAACAACTGCAATATCATCAATGGTAAATGTTTCAGTTCCATCAATTGTGCCATTATTATCATTATCAACATTAACTACAACTGTAATAATGTTATCGTCATCTATGCTGATGTCTTGAATACTTACTCCATGCTCAGTGAATCTTCTTGCACTTATTGCAACATCATTCTTAACAACTGTCTTGCCGCTACCTTCAACACCAATACTTAAAGTTCCGTTAGTTAATGTCAAAGTACCATTATTCTTAATGTTTTCAGTGAGTACTAACTTGTTAGCATCAGTTGTTAAACTGCCACTTTCAATATTTAATGTGTTTTGAGTAATCTTACCATTACCGCTAATAGTTACATTAGCATCATTGATATTAGTTGTACCTGTGCCAATAATTGCACTGCTCAAAGTAGTCATTGTACCATCATTAATATTCAAAGTGCCTGCATTATCAACAACATACTTGTTAAATCCGCTAATACCTTTGATGTCAACAAAATTCAATGTTTGACCATTATTAACTGTAATACCGTCTTTACTGCTACCAATAAATTCATGTCCGTTACCATTAATAGTAAATTCTTCTCTGTCAGCATTTAATATGCCCAAACTATCTTTTTCTGTTCCTTGGACATTGTAATGAGTAATAGTTGTATCAGAAATATAACTATTCAAGTTTAAGTCACCAGACAAACTGAAAGCACTGATTTCTTTAGTGTAGTAATCACCGTCTTTAATACCAGTAACAATTTCTGCCAAGGTATAACCTTTACTTGCAGTTACTTTAATTGTGTTAGCACTATCGCCTTCAAAAGTATATTTCTTATAATTATCACCAACTGTTACTGATTTACCAGTAAAGGTAATACCTTCGCCACCAGTAGTATTTACAACTGTCATTTTAGCAGTATCACCATCACCTAAGCTTGTTCCAGTAAGTGAAGTTACATTTACATCCTTCAAAGCAATTGTGCCACTCGCATTTACTGCATTAATCTGGTCACCCGTAAATGTAGCACCAGCACCAACACCAGTCAAATTAACATCCAATGCAATAGAGCCATTGGCATTGAAATTTTTAACTGTCATTCCATCTCTGGACTGTAAATTCAATGTGCCGCCTTGTAAGTTCAAGTCAATGGTATTATTGAAGTTTGTTGTAGATCCAAGTTTAATACCTTTGATTACATTAACAGTACCATTACCAGTTATTGTGTTATTCAATGTACCATTTTCACTTAATGTTAATTCACCATTATTTAATGTAATTGCACCAGCCGCATTATTAGTTGCAATATCAAGTTTAGCACCATTGTTTACATTAATATTACCACTAATCTTAGCATTAGCATCAACTACACCATTAACATTTACTGTACCGCCACTGATTTCACTATTCAATGCACCATTATCTTTTAAGTTAACAATACCGCTGTTGGTAACCTTGCCACCAATGTTATCTGCATCAATATTTAATGTACCACTGGAAACTGTAATTTGTTGTCCAATCTTCTTTTCAGCAGTAATTGTTCCACCGGCAAATTCTGTGTTGCCACTGCCTTTAACTTCTTCTTGTAATGTACCATCACCATTTAATACTAACTGAGCATTATTAGTAATTGCATTAGTAATAGTCAAATCATCAATATCTGTTACAGTCAACTTGCCACTATTGATAGTCAAATCCTTTTGGTTAATGGTATTATTATTAGTATTTACTATACCACCAATAATATTTAATGCACCTGTGCCATCAATATTATTTGCAAGAGTACCACCATTTACGGAAAGTTCACCACGATTACTGATTGTAGAATCACTTACAACAATATCAGATAATTTAGTAGTCAAACTACCATTATCTTTAATTGTTAAAGTCATTGCTTCAATGTTAGCATTATTCACAACTGCACCATTAATATTTACTGTGCCATTTTTAGTATCAGCATCACTAATGTTATAGTTCAACGTGCCAGCGCCCAAGTTCACTGTGCCATTATTTTCGCTAATTTCATTACCAATATCGTTTGCATCAATTGTCAATGTACCATCATTAGCAATAATGTTGTAAATGGTCTTTTCTGCATTGATATTAGCACCGCCAAAGATT
Source organism: Acidaminococcaceae bacterium (assembly GCA_045598345.1). GTDB lineage: Bacteria > Bacillota > Negativicutes > Acidaminococcales > Acidaminococcaceae > Phascolarctobacterium_B. Next base: position 21,448 of record JAZLLX010000093.1, read on the forward strand.
TCTAATGTGCCACTATCTCCACCGGTTAATCCATTATTAAATGTACCATTGCCTTTTAAGATTAATGTACCGGTATTAGCAATATTAGTATCAGTAATCTTTAAGTCATTAACATTGATACTCAAACCAGAAGCACTACCAATTGTCAAAGCTTTTTGTTCAATGCTATGGCCATTTGCATTCAATGTCTGGTTGTTACTGATTGTTAAAGCGCCTGTCTTAGTAGCAGAACTGTCAATAATGCTATAACTTAACTCTGTAGTACCGCTATTAACTACTAATTCCATATTGCCTGCATTTTCAATATCTTGGGCAACAGTTAATCTAGCGGTATTCGCTTTGATTGCACCAGTGCTATTAACGACTAATTTGTTCTGTGCTACACTGCCATCTGAAACATCAATTCTGCCTTCAGTAACAGTCAAAGTACCATTGCCATCAATTGCATTCTTGAAGGTTGCATTGCCTGCACTCAAGTTCAAATTGCCATTATTGGTAATTGTACCATTGACATCAGTTGTTCCAACTCTCAAATCTAATTTAGCAACATCTGTTGTCAAGGATCCATTTACAACAACTTTATATTGGTTGATATTAGCACTATTGATTACATCTCCGTCAATCGTTAAGGTAGCCGCTGTTTCATTGGTGCTAATGTCTTTAGTCAATGTACCATCGCCCAACTTAACATTACCATCATTGGTAATTGTGTTGCCAACATTATCAGCAGTGATATTCAATGTTCCTTCAACATTCATTGTTCCGGTAATTGCTTTACCTTCTTCGTTAGCAGTTAAAGCAGCACCTGTAGCAATTTCAACATTGTTTGCAATAGTTTCTTTTGCAGTTACACTACCTGCAACATTTAATGTACCGCCACCATTCAGTGCCTCTTCTAATGTACCACTGCCATTCAGTGTTAATTCACCATTATTAGCAATTACACCATCACCGATGTTCAAGTTAGCAACTTCAATATCCAAGCTTCCGCTGTCAATGGTTAATGCCTTTTGAGTAACGCTATTGCCAGAGCTTACTTTAACATCAACCATATTGATAGTAGTTGTGCCAGTACCTTTAATATCTGCGTTCACATTAAGAGTACCACTATTTCCACTATTGATTGACAGTTCCATAACATTATTATTTGTTATGCCACTGTTCAGTTCCGTAATTCCAAGTTCTTCAATATTTCCATCATCATCAAGTTTATCACCAATTGCTTGAACTACTAACTTACCGGCATTAGTTACTACATCACCATTAAAGCCATCAACAACACTTAAGTTCCTCAAAGTCAAAGTATCACCATCACGAACAGTGACTCCCTTATAACCGCCACCATTAAATTCATAACCATTAGTACCACCATCAATGGTTAAGTTACGGGCAGAACCATCGGACAGATTTGCAAATTCACCTAAATCAGCGTTAGATACATAATCTTTTTCAAATGCTACGGTGTTATTATTGGTTCTTGCAATTTCATCACCGGCATAGAGTGCATCAGCAGGATTATCCTTATTGACATCAATATTTTGAATAATTTCTGCTAAAGTGAAGCCGTCACCCTTGCTGACAAGCATTTCTCCGCTGTCAACACCATTTTGAGTGAAGATGTATTTGTAAATACCTTTGTATGCGACTGCATCCGCAATTGTTAAACCATTAATAGTTGAACTATCAACCAATGTTACTGTAGCGGTCTTGTCAAAGCCACCATCCCAACCGGCAGTTACCGTTATACCATCCAATGTAAGAACTGCACCATCAACTGAACCTGCAGTAATCTTATCTGCTTTTCCTGAAATATCACCACTGCTTGCATCAACATTGAATGCAACATCAGCAATTAAGTTTGTCTTGCCGCTGAAGGAACCTTCTACTTTAAGTTCATCTGCAGCACTGCTGCCAGTGTGCATATCCAAAACAGAACCATTGTTCATTATTAAGGATTTCATGCCTTTATTGACATATGTGTCTGTACCAGCGATAGTAACTTTTGTTGCCAAATGGCCGTTAACAACCAAACCGCTATTCGTGCCAATAACAACATTCTGATCTTTAATATTAGCACTGCTACCCAATGTCAAATTCTTGTTATCTGCCAAATTGATAGTACCGGTTGAAGTAAATGTTCCATTGCTAATTGTCTTATTCAATGTTCCGCCTTCAACCAAGTTGATGACACCGGCATTGGTAATCTTACCGCTCAAATTCTTCGGAGTGATATTCAATGTGCCTTCGTTGATAACATTACCGGAAATACCCTTACCGCTTTCAACAGAAGTTACTGTTGTGCTATTGTCAATATTCAAGTTGTTGTAAATTGCATTTGTAAAGGTAATGTTGCTGCCGCTATTGATAATATTCAAAGTACCTTTGCTGCTCTTGAATGCTGCATCAAATATTCCTTCACCATAGATATTCATTGTACCGTCATTGGTAATTTCTTTGCCATTAATTACCAAATCACCAATCTTAGCTGTGAATGTTGCTCCAGTGTCAACCACTAACTTATCCTGTACAATACTGTTACCTTGTGCATTTGTATAAGTACCAGAATCTAATTCTAAAGTACCTGCAACATAAGTATTGTCATTATTGGTAAACATACCATCAATGTTTCTATTGAGAACAACATCACTTGTATCTTTAAGAACCAAAGTACCGAAATTGTTGATAGTATCGCTTGCTAAAGTAATGTTATTGTATGCTGTAGTAAATTCAGCATCAGATTCTACAACTAAGTTGGCTTGTTTAATGTTTGCATTATTAGTAACCTTGCCATCTACAAACAGAGCGCCTGTCTTATTGGTTTGACTGTCAACAACATCTTTAGCGAGAGTGCCACCTGTAAGTACTAATTCACCAATATTTTCAACATTGCCTTTTATGTTGTTAGCGTTAATTACGAAAGTACCAGCATTATTTATGCTGTTTTCAATATCTTTCTTCGCATCAATAATGGCTTCACTAACAATCTTTAATGTACCTGTACCAGATACTTTATTTTCAAGAGTTCCTTCATTAGTTAATGTTAATGTACCAGCATTAGCAATCTCTTGTGCAGTAAGTTCACCCTTGTCATTTGCAGATGCAATTACCAGTGCATTGATATCTATAGTCAAACTGCTGTTTGCGTTAATTGTAAGTTTATTTTGGATAATATTTCCACCTTCAACAACTGCAATATTACCATCAATTACTAATTCACCTGCAATAGCAGTGATAACATTGATATCATTGTCTTTATCATCCTTACGAACTGTGATTGTTGCACCAGTAATTTCAGTGCCTAAAATTACTCCATCGCCATTGAGTGTTACTTGCTTGGTATTAATCATCTTATCAATGCCTAAGGAATTGATATTAGCAGTTATATTACCCTTAGTTTCAACAATACCGCCATCAATATGAGTGCTATCTGCTAAAGCACCAGCATTTAAAGCAACCGTACCTTTGTTTTCAACATAATCTGCTTTCAAATCAGCTGCGTCAATTGTTAATACTTTGCCTTCTGCAACATTAACTTCGTCAACATTGATAACTTTACCAGTATTAACCTCAACATTACCTTGAATATCAACTAAACCATCACCATTTACGCCTGTACTTAAATTACCACCGGTCAAAATGATATCAGAGTTGCTAAGTATTATATCATTACTGATTGCAAATTTACCGGCATTTGCAGTTACTTTACCATTGTTAATATTTAATTTTGCTTGAGTAATATTGCCAGCTTCACTAACAATTACATTGGCATTATTAACGTTAGTTGTACCAGTACCTGTAATAGCACTATTCAATAGTGTTGTACCGTTGCTAATATTCAATGTACCTGCATTGTCAACAACATACGTATCAAAACCACTGATTTCAGAAATATTGACTAAGTTAAGAACATCACTTGTTCCTGTAACTTTAACACCTGTCTTATCACCACCGATAAATTTATAACCATTGCCATTGATAGTGAATTCACGACTACTTGCTCCATCTTTATATTTAAGTTCTAATTCACTAGCATCTTCCATTACACCACTGCCGCTATCAATCATATAATGAGTTGTAATTTCACCTGCGACAATTGGAACGGTCAAATTTAAGTCCTTACTCATGCTGAAGCTATTTACTTCTGCCGGTTCAGGATCACCTGCTGCATCATCATAATTCTTATTGTTGTTGATAATTTGAGCAAGTGTATATCCTTTACCTGCACTTACCTTAATTGTGCCATCAGCAGATCCGGTGCCTTCAAAAGTATATTTGGTCAAATTATCAGTTATAGTAATAGATTTACCAGTAAATTCAATATTACCAGTTATTACCTGATAAGTTGCAGCAGCATCGCCTTTTGTCAAAGTTGCACCAGTAATATCAGTTACATTGACATCTTGCAATTTAATTGTTCCGCTTGCACTGGTTGCATTAATCTTATCACCAGTAAATGTTCCACCAGAAGCCACATTATTTAAGCTTACATCAAGTGCAATTGCAGCATTTGTTCCTGCTGTCAAAGTACCCATTGTTAATGCAGTTGTTGTGGATTGTAAATCTAATGTTCCATTGCCAAAAGCTACATTAACATTTTCTGTAAAGTTAATTCCATTAGCAACTTTCACACCATTCTGGAAGTCCACAGAACCTGTGCCGGTGATATTGTTATTTAATGTACCATTTGTTGTAAATGTAACTTTACCATTATCAGCGGTAGTAGCTGCTAATTCAATCTTACCATCTGCATTAGCCATAGTGGTTGTTAATGTGCCTGTAACTTTAATGTTGTCAGAAATCTTAGCATTTGCAATAATAGTTCCAGCAATTTCTGTTAAACTGTTATCTCCATGACCAGTAATTGCTTTTGTTAATGTCTTGCTATCACCAGTTAATTTAACATTAGCTGCACTATTAACTTCTCCTCCAACTTTATTAGCATCAATAGTTAAGGAACCACTTACTACATTAATTTCTTGACTGATATTATTTTCAGCAACAACATTACCTTCAATCCAAGTTGTACCACCTATACCAGTAATTGCTTCTTGAAGTGTACCACCAGTCAAAGTAAAGTCACCAGTATTAGTAATTGTATTAGTAATTACTAATTGATCTGCATTAGCAGTAAAGTTACCCTTATTTGTCAAGGTCTTTTGAGTAATACTCTTACCGGATGCAACATCAATTAATGAACCTTCTTCTATTACTAATTCGCCATTGCTACCACTAACATTATTGTTGATAGATGCACCATCAGCAGCACTTAATGTTAAAGTACCCTCATTGTTAATGTCACTCTTAATATCTAAACCTCTAATGTCGCTTGTTAAGGATGCCCCATTTCCAATGCTTAAATCTTTTTGAGCAATATAAGCATTATTTACAACACTGCCGGTAATGTTCAATGTGCCAACTGTATTGATTGCATTACCTTCTTCGTCAACACCGCCTATAACAACTTTTGTTATTGTTCCGCTGCCTAAATTCATAATGTTGGCATTAAATACATCACCACCAACATTGCTTGCAGCAATTGCCAATGTCCCTTCATTAACAATGTTATTATAAATCGTAGCAGTTGCATCTACCTTAGTATCTGAACCTTCAAAGACAACTGTACCAATACCATTCATTATGTAATTAAATGCATCAGTTCCAGTAGCGTTTCCACTTAATACCAATTGACCATTATTGTTAACGCTATTTGTGCCAACAATTAACTTATCAAAGGTAGTAGTTAAACCTGCACCGGACACAACAGTTAAGTTATGTTGATTTATTACCATATCATTATTATTAGTAATATGTCCGGCGGTAATGATTAATGTGCCTTGGTCTGCATTACTATCAGTATCAACAATATCATTTTGCAAATCCGTATTTTCGGTATTGGCAGATAATTTAATTGTACCGTCATTGATAATGGTAACAATGCTTAAATCATTAACATCCGCTTCAATGCCTGCACCTGTGTTAATGGTCAAACTCTTTTGAGTAATGTGCTTATTTGCAGTAATAATGTTACCGTTCTTAATTGTCAATTCACCTGTAGTATTAACAATGTTGTTATTCAATTGTGCAGCATCACCGGCACTTACAATTAATTTGCCTGCATTATCAATATCATTTGCAATATCCAAATTAGCTAAAACAGTATCTACAACACCAGTTTCTAAGATGTTCAATGTATCCTGTTTGATTCTTGCATTGTTATTGACATTTCCTTGAATATTAATTGTGCCTGTACCATTAATGTTTTTGCTTAATGTTTGCACTGTTGAAGAATCACTACCACCGTTAATATTGATGATATTATCATTTTCTACAATGTTACCAATATTATTTGCATCAATAGTTACTGTACCTTTGTTAGTAATCTTACCATTAACTTTGCTATTGGAAGTTAACTTGCTTTCTGCACCAACTTCTACAGCATTGTCAATAAGTGCTGTTGTTGTAATTTCACCATCAACAACCAATGTGCCAATGCCTTTGAGTTCTTTTGTCAAAGTTCCATTGCCCAGTAAGTTAAATGTTCCAGTATTAGCGATATAATTGTTAGAAATTGTCAAACTGTCAATTTCTGCAGTTAAAGTACCGCTGGCAATACTCAATCCTTTTTGAGCAATGCTCATACCGCTTGTAACAGTAACGTTTGCCCCATCAATTACTACGCTACCATTATCACCTGTGATATTAGCATTTAAGGAAATATTGCCGCTGTTAATATTCAATTCACCATTATTCTTAATATCACTCTTGATATCAGTTTTGCCGGTTGTTAAACCGCTGATATTAACTTTGCCGCTATTGTCAACAAATTCTCCATCAAACCCTTTGATTACAGTAATTTGCTTGAAGTTCAAAGTATCGCCGGTACGAACAACTGCACCTTTATGTGCTTCACCATCCGTAGTGCCGTTCAATGAGAATTTGCCATCGCCATCAATAGTTAAAGTACGGGCACTATCAATATTTTCATCAAATCCTTTGAATGTTCCAAGATCGGCGGTTACGAAATAATTATCATCAAAGATTACTTCGTTATTACTGTCAGTTGCAATTACCTTACCGGCCTGCTCACCATTAATTACATTATTCTGAATGATATCAGCAAGAGTAAATCCTTCAACTTTTTCTACATTTACTGTACCACTGGTACCAATCTGTCTGAATTCATACTTATAAACTCCAAGATATACATCTTTGTCAGTTATAGTCAAACCACTGACATCAGAACCAATACCGGATACTAAGTCCAATTCAACAGATTGATTCAACCCGCCGGACCAACCATGAGTTAATCTCATACCATTCAAATTCAACTGAGTACCTGTAGCAACATTACCCGCTACTAATCTGTCATAATTACCAACAATATAAGTATCAGAATTACTAAATGTAACTTCACCCTTCAATGCAGCAACACCTGATAATTGGCCATTAATTGTCAGTACTTGACCTGCATTAGCAGTACCGCTTGCCATAGTACTCAAATCAATAACTGCCTCTGAACCAATGAGATTCATATCGTTGACTATTACATTTTGTCCATTGAGGTTAAAGGTGCCTGCATTCTTGATGTTTTGAGAAGCAATATTAACTCCATTTCCGATTGTTAAAGTTTCATTTTCTATGTTCTCAATACTGCCACTACCGGAAATATTCTGAGTTAATGTTCCGCCTTTAGTGAGTTTAACAGATCCGTTATTAGTTACCGCCCCACCAATATTAGTCGTATCAATTTCCAGTTTTCCGCTGTTGGAAATTGTATTACTAATCTTAGCGCCTGCTTTTACTGTTGTGGTTGCACCAATGATTACAGTATTGGCAATTGATTTTTCAGTTGTAACCGTATCATTACCGCTAAGGATTAAACTGCCATAACCGGTAAGTTTATTACTAAATGTTCCACCACCTAATAAAGTCAAAGTACCTGCGTTTGCAATATCTTCATTTTCAACAGTTAATTTAGATATCTCTGTGGTTAATCCTGCACCACTATTAATATTCAGTGCTGCCTGGTTAATTTCCTTACCGATGGTATTTGCCAAAGTTCCTCCGGTAATAGTTAATTTACCACTTTCTTTAATGTTATTATTCAATACTTCCTGCCCAGAAATATTTAAAGTCAGATTGCCACTATTTTCAATATTTGTTGTGATAAGCAGTTTTGCTAAATCAGTGGTCAAATTACCGGCGGAAGCAATCTTTAAAGTATTTTGAGTAATATTCGCTTTGTTAGAAACTTCAGCAGTTACATTCAATGTTCCTTTGGAAGCAATTACACTATCAGCAGAAATATTATGGGTCAATGTGCCGCCGCCTAAATTCAATGTGCCGGTATTGGTTGTTTCATTTCCAATATTATTCGCACTAACAGTTAATTCGCCACTATTGGTAATTGTATTTTCAATCAGTTTTTCAGCGGTAATATTAGCACTGTCAACAACGATTAATTCACCAGTACTCTTTACCATATTCTTTAAAGTGCCGGTATCACTCAATGTTAATGCACCCGCATTAGTAATATCACTGCTAATTGCTAATTTAGTAACTTTTGTCTTTAAGGACGCTCCATTAGCAATATTCAACGTGTTTTGAGTAATTTGTTTATTATTAATTTCATTATCAATATTACCTGCTGTAATAACTAAATTACCTTTATTACCACTAATGTCGTTTGCTAATCTTACATCCCCCATTACACTTACAACTAAATTGCCCTGATTGTTGATATCACTGCCAATATTAAGTTTGGTCAAATCGGTTGTTAAGGATGCTTCATTGTTTACGGTTAATGTATTGCCTTCAATATTTGCATTATTGGTTACATCACCTATAACTGTAATCTTGCCTGTATTACCATTAATACCATGTGTTAATGTACCATCTGCAATGTTGAGTGTTCCGGTGTTTTCAACTTCATTACCAATATTAACCGCTTTAATTGTCAATTCACCTGCATTATCAATACTATTTTCAACATAACCATTTGCTGTAATAACTGCTCCGGAAGCAATTTCCATCTTACCGGTATTATTTAAATTATTTGCTAATGTTCCAGTTCCATTCAACTTCAAAGTACCAGTATTATAAATATCATTGGTAATAGAAAGTGCAGTAACATCCGTTGTTAATGAACCATTAACAATACTTAAATTCTTTTGTGCAATATTACCATTTATCTCTACCGTAACATTTGCATTATTAATTACCATGTTACCAGTACCGCTGATATTTTCACCTATTGCCATAGTGCCTGTGTTCATATTAACTGCACTATTATTGATAATGGCTGAATTGATCTTAGTGTCTCCGGCAATATTCAAAGTACCGCTGTTGTCAACAACATAATCTTTGAATCCCTTGATTTCCTTAATATTATTCAAGTTCAAAGTATTGCCATTGCCGACTGTAATACCATTCTTATTGCCACCAATAAAGTCATGATTATTGCCGCCAATGGTGAATTCACGAGTACCGCTTACAGCAGTTAAGGTTCCCAAACTATCTTGTTCAACTTTTGTTCCAGAACCATTATCAATTGCATAATGGCTGAAATCTTTAGTAACACTATTAGAAACAACAATATTAGCACTTAAATCTAAATCTTTAGTTAAACTGAAGGTATTAACTTTACCAGGAGCATATTCATCACCAGCATTCTTATTATTGGTAATAATTTGTGCTAAAGTATATCCTTCCTTAGCTTCAACCCTTAATTTACCATCATTAGATCCATTATCAGTGAATGTATATTTCTGCAAATTATCAGTTACAGTTACAGATTCACCAGTGAAAGAAACTGTATTATTGCCAAGTGCAGAAACAACTTGTAATGTGGTGTATTCTTCTTCAGCTAATTGAATATCAGTTACATCAGTTACATTTACAGAAGTCAACTTGATAGAACCGGTTGCAGCACCAGATGCAGTAATCTTATCAAAGCCAGTTGTAATAGGATTACCTTGTGTAGCATCATTCAAACTTACATCTAATGCAAGAGCAGCATCATTGGCAGCAGTGAAGTCCTTAACTTCCAATTCACTTGCAGAATTATTCTGCATATCCAATGCGGAATTCAATTCTACATTAATGTTTTCATTAACACTACCACCAGCAAGAACAATGTTGGCACCTTGCTTGAATACTACTGTACCGGTACCAGTGATTGCTTTACTGAATACGCCACCTTGGTCAAAGACAACTGTACCATTATTCAAATTAATTGTATTAGTAGCATCACTTAATGCAATTGTCAAATTACCACTGATATCAAGTTTGTTAGCAATGCGTTTGGTTGCATCTACATAACCGGAAACTTTGGTAGTACCATTACCAATAACTTCTTGTGCTAAAATTTGTTGATTACCACTATCAATACCACCACCCAAATTCATAGTAGCAGATGTATTAGTAACTTCACCGCCAACATTTTCTGCATCAATTGACAAAGTACCATTTGTAATAGTTATTACCTGATTAATTGCCTCTTTTGCAATTACGGTATCACTTGTCTTAATCTCTGTATTACCGGTGCCAGATACTGCATTCATCATAGTACCGCCTGTCAATGTCAAAGTACCTGCGTTAGAAATTGTATCTGCAGAAATTACTAAACTATTTGCATTAGCCGTTAATTTTCCGTCATGGATAATTAAATCCTTTTGTGTAATAGTGTTTGTACCGGCACTGATATTACCGCCCAAAATTTCTAATGTGCCGCTTGCATTACCATCTTCAATACTATTTTGTAAATCACTATCAACTGAAGCAAACAGACGTAAGTTTCCTGTATTCTTGATTGCATTGGTGTTGGTGATATGTAAATTGCTGATATCAGTTTCAAGAATAGCACCTGTTGCAACTGTTAAATTATCTTGATAAATACCGGCATTTGCAATTACCTTATTGCCCATGTTGGTATCAATAATAAGGGAAGAATCACTACCAGTTCCTTTGTTAATTTCTTGTGTCAATACGCCTTTTGTTAAAATCAATTCATGTTTGTTCGTGATTTCATTACCCACATTATCTGCACTAATAGTCAATTTACCGCTGTTATCAATCTTATTCATAATTTTCTCGGTAGCAGCAATATTTGAACTATTTGCAATTTCCAGAGTGCCGCCGCCGCTTAAAGTATGAGCAAATTCTCCTTCACCGCTAATTGATAATGTACCTGTGTTATGGATATTAACATCATCAATCTTTAAGTTGGCAAGGGCAATCTTTAATCCCGACTCAATTGTCAAACTCTTTTGAATAATTTGCTTGTCTCCTGCCTTTAATCCGCTTGAACTTGAACCGGTAATAGTTAAAGCACCAGTCCTATTGTCCTTATTGTCAACAATATCATTATTAAGAGTTGCGCCTCCTGCGACAAGTTTTAATACACCTTCATTAACAATACTGTCCGCTACATCAATTCTATAAAGATTGTTGATAATCAATTGTGCATCTTCATCAATTCGCAATGCATTCTGATAAATATTTACATTATCATTAATGGTTACAACACCCGAAGTGAATTCTATTGAACCAGTGTTGTTAATGAATTTATCAATAGAATTGGTTAAAGTTTGGACTGTAGCACTAAGTTTCAATACACCATCATTGGCAATTCTTTGATTGGAACCAACTAATTGAATATTACCTAAGTCAGAAACTAATGACGCATCTTTAGTAATTATCAAATCATTGGTTTGAATAGATGCTTTATTGTTCACATTGCCGGTAATACTGATTTTCCCGACATAGTTAGAACTCATAATATCATTCCGTAAATCACCGGCACCAAGATTTAATATGTAATTATTGTTCAATGTATTACCTATGTTAGTGGCATCAATGGTTAATTGCCCTATATTAGTGATTTCATTACCGATAAATTTGGTTGCAGTAATTGAAGAATTATGATTATTAATGTTCAATTGGCCTATGCCTGTTATTTCATTATTAAGAATAGTACTGCCGCTAACAAAATTCAAAGTACCTGCATTACTGATGTTCGTTGCAATATTAAATTTATCCGCTGCAACATCTAATGTACCGGAATAAATTACTAAGGATTGTTGATGCAATTCACTATTATCCATGGTGACTTTAGCATCATTATTGAGGGTCATTGTACCAGTTCCTGTTATATCAGCGCCTACACTAACATTACCGCCTGCAAAATTCAAATTCCTATTATTTTCAATTTTTGAAGAAATTGTTGTACCATTAGTTTGGGCAGTGATATTAACTGTTCCATTGTTCACCATGAATTTATTATCCTTAAATCCATGAATTTGTTTAACCCCAACTAAATTCAAAGTATCACCGTTACGGACAGCAACACCACCTACATTATCATTAGCATAAAGGGTGTGCTCATCAGCACCATCAATAGTCAAAGTTCTGCCAGATGTTGCTGCGGAAACGAGGTCAGCAAATGTACCCATTTCAGTTTCACCATTTTTGCCGACTTGATAATTTTCTTCAAGGACAAAATTGTTATTGCTGATGCGTGCAAACTCATCACCGGCCTGTTTATTAATGCCGTTCATTTCAACTGATTTATTTTGGATAATATCTTCTAACCGTAAGCCATAATCTTTAGTTACTTGAACTTTACCTGTTTTACCAACTTGTTCAAATGTATATTTATATGCACCTAAGAATACATCTGTTCCAATAATATTTGTTTCACCGGTTGAAATATCTACCAGAGTAATTGTCTTAGTAGCAGTCATATCACCCTTCCAACCGCTGATTAAGTTCAGGCCTGCTAAATTAAATTCTGAACCTTCTGCATTAGAAACTTGCAACTTATCATTAGTTACGTTACTGCCGGATTCATCAAAAGTAACATCAACTAATAAATTAATATCACCAGTAATTCCATCAGTAATGGTAAATACATCATTAGTTGTTCCACCATTAATCATATCAAGTGTGGTTCCATCAGCCATAGTTAATGCTTTCACACCTTTTGTATAACCATTAACAACTAATTTGTTTTCTTTACCAATTGTCAGGGATTGTGAACTGATATCAGCATTGCTGCCTAACTTGAATGTCTTTCCTTCACCGGTTTCACTATCAGTCAAGATAATTTCACCATAGTTAGGCCCACTATTTTTAATCTCTTTGTTAAGGGTGCCGGTTTCATTGAAAATAACTGTACCGGTGTTAACAATATCTTTGCCAATGTTGGCCATTAAGATTTCCAAAACGCCTTTAGATTCATTGTTGCCCGCAACTGTTATCGTATCGCTGATAACTTTATCTGCTGTAGTAGCAATTAATTTAGCGCCTTGACCTACTGTGACTTTGTTGGCGATGCTATTAGTTGTTGTAACTACAGTTTCATTATTAACAATTTCCAAAACGCCCTGCTTGGAAACATCGGCTATATCTTTGTCTAATGTACCAATACCACTTAATCTCAAATAACCTGCGTTAGTAATATAATTTTCGCTGACATTAAGTTTATTGACATCAATTTGCAATGTACCGCCATTAGAAACAACCACTGCTTTTTGGTTAATCGCTTTTCCTGTAGAAACAGCATCTACTTTACCTGATACAATGGTTAATGTTCCATCTCCAATTAAATTGTTGTTAAGCACAGCAATATTGGAAGTTGCATCATGTTCACCTTTGCCGGTCAAATTCAAGTTTCCTTTATTTTCAATAACATCCGCCTGAATATCAAGAGCCGTCAATTCCGTGTTCAATGTTGAACCTGTTGCAATATGTAAGTACTGTTGTTTGATTGCATTACCGCTATCCAATGTAACATTACCGATTACATTCAATGTACCATTGTAGTTTGTAACGGAATGACTTAATGTACCGGAATACAGATTTGTGATATTACTGTTATCAATATCTGTTCCCACATTAGCCGCTGAAACATTCAAAGTACCTCTATTGACAATACTTAAACTATTAGCAATTACTTTTCCGTCATTCTTTGCGGTAAGGGTTGTATTATTTTCAATGATGATACTGTTATCAATTGTTTCAGTAATTTCAATATTGGAATTATTGCCGGAAACTATAAATTTGCCGCCGGCATCAACTTTATTGTCTAATCTGCCGTTACCGGTAAGCGTCAAAGTGCCGCTGTTAGCAATACTTGCATCTGACAAATGCAAACTGTTGATAGCCGTTGTTAATTTTCCTGTATCACCAATTTGTAATTGTTCTTGTGAAATTTGTTTATTATTAGCATTGTTGATTTCACCATTAATTATTAATGTGCCTTTAATGCCTTCAATATTGTTGTCAAGAATTGTTTCAGTAAGTGTGGTTAAAGTCAAAGTACCAAGATTGCTAATTGTTTCAGCACTAATATCAAGTTTGCTTAACTCTGTGGTTAAACCGCCATTTTCTTTAATATTTAATTCATTTTGAACAATTTCACGATTACTATTAGAAATGTATCCTACAATATTCAATACGCCTGTCCTTGCTTCAGCAGTATCTTTAATATCATAATTCAATTCACCTTCTGTAATTGTGGTTTCACCTGTGTCTGTGTCTATGTCAATTGTTCCGCCTGACAAATTGATGATACCGGCATTATTTACAGAACCGCCAATATTTTCTACAGCAATGGTTAATTTGTCTGATGCGGTTTGAACTATAATATTTTGGGAAATCTTCTTTTCGGCTGTTACACTTGCAGAATTTACTCCGTTACCAATATAGGTATTTCCACTACCAGTTACTGCATCACCCAATGTGCCATTAGTTAAGATTAATGCTCCGCTGTTTGTAATAGTTTGATTATTCTCACCTTCAGTACCTATAACCAAATTATCTGCATCAATAGTCAAAGAGCCGGCAGTAATATTTAATGCCTTCTGTGTAATTGAACCTGTTGTGCCGGCATTTACATTAGCACCATTAATGTTAATTGTACCTGCTGTTGTATCAGTACCAATTGCAGCATTAAGATTAATTACACCACTCTTAATATTAACTGCTCCAGTATTGATGACATTAGAGTTCAATTCCGTGCTATTCGCAGTTTCAATATTCAATGTGCCTGCATTAGTTACTACATATTCAGTAAAGCCGTCAATCTTTGAAATATTCACCAAGTTAATGGTGTCACCACTATTAACAGTTACGCCCTTCTTGCCATCACCGGAAGTCAATGCAAAATCATTACCGTTGATAGTGAATTCACGGGCTACAGCTGAGTCAGACCTTGTTAATGTGCCTAAAGTATCAGCATCACTCATTGCAGAACTACTATACATACCATAGTGACTATAGCTAAGTTCAGTATCATCTTGGTTCTTTAATTTAGTATTCAGTGCCAAATTATTCATTAAACTAAAGGTGTTAACAGTAGCGGTATCAAACGCATCTTGTGCATTCTTATTAATAATCTGTGCTAATGTATAACCTTGTTCTTTCTTAACTTGTAAAGCACCTGCAATATCACTATCACTGTTATCTTTTGCTTGACTGAATGTGTATTTAGCCAAATCACTGGTTACAGTTACAGATTCACCTTCAAATGTAACATTGCCAGAACTAATAATTTGCTTGGTTGCTTTTTCGCCAGTACCCATCGCAACATCTTTAGCACTGATAACATTGACACTGCCAAGTTTAATGGTGCCAGTAGCATCATTACTTACATTAATTGTGTCAGCATCAAATTCTTCTCCCGTCTTAACTCCATCTAAATTAGCATCCAAATTGATTGTACCTTTATTTGTCGTATCAATTGCTAATTCTTCAAGTTTAATTTCACCAATTGAATTATTGGTCAAATTCAAAGTACCTTTATTAATTGTTAATTTCCCTGCATTTAATTTGTTCTTGCCAACATTCAATGTGCCTTGTAAATCAACATTAACAGAATTGGTGAAGGCGGAAAGATCATTAGTCGTTAAATTAAGTACAACACCATTGTTAATGGTAGCAGTACCTGTTCCAGTAATTTGTTTATCGAAATCACCGCCTGCATTGAATGTGATATTGCCGTTATTTGCCAAGGCAATATTTCCTGCCGCATTATCAACCCCAATTGTTAATTTAGAAGTGTTACCATCAACTGTTATACTGTTGCTAATCTTTGTTTCAGAGGTGATTGTTCCTTGAATAATAGTATTTCCTTCACCATTAATTTCTTTCTTCAGAGTTTCATTAGTTCCACTTAATTTAACAGTTGCGATGTTGTTAATAATACCATTTACATGTGCTGCAGCAATTTCCAATGTACCCTTCTTAACATTGATGTCTTCGTTAATGGTATTAGCCAATTTAACTGTTGAACCAGTATCAACTATAATTTTACCAACCCCTGTATTGATAGTTTCTTCCAAAGTACCGCCAGTTAATGTTAAGATACCATTGTTAGTAATACTATTGGAACTAATAACCAATTGATTTGCATTAGCGGTTAAATTGCCGTTCAGTTCCATTGTCTGTTGTTTGATTTCTTTAGTATTACCAACAGTGACATCGCCGGATGCCAAAACAAATGTACCGTTCCCATCAATAGTATTTGCAAGAGTTGCTTTTTCTGATGCATTTAATCTAAAGGTTCCATTATTGCTGATAGTATTATTTGCATCAATATTAAGTTTTGTCAGTTCCGCAGTAAAGTCAGCTCCATTTTCTACAGCCAAGTTCTTCTGTGTCACAGATGCGTCAGTTGTTACTACACCTTTAACTGTCAAATCACCTGTGCCCATAATGTTATATGCCAAAGTTTCATTGCCCGCACTATTAATCACAAGATTATTCGTGTTAGTAATCGTGTTGTCAATATTAGCGGCATTGATTGTCAAACTGCCTGCATTGGTCATTGCATTGCTAATCTTCTTAGTTGCTGTAATGTTTCCGCTTTCTAAGATTTCTAATTTGGCATTCTTATCAGACAATGTATATTTGAATTCTCCGGAACCATCTAATTTCAATGTTCCGTTGTTGTTGAAAGCATCAGTACTGATATTGATATCATCAACTTCTGCCTGTAAAGTTGCACCTGTTTTAATATTTAATTGCGCTTGTTGAATAGTGTTGTTATTTGTGTATAAAGTGCCTTCAGTAATATTCAATATACCATTATCACCGGTTATCATATTCTTTAACTTATTATTGTCTGACGTGGCGCTTAAATCAGTAATGCCATTGTTGGTAATTGTTGAAGAAATAACAAGATTTACTATATCCGCTACGAAATGAGCATTGTTGTCAACAATTATTTCCTTCTGTTGAATTTGCTTGCCATTAGCGTCAACAACACCTGTACTGCTTCCGATTTCAACTATACCATTATCACCTTTAATGTTATTTTGCAATTCAGTATTTTCTCTTGCAGTGAAGATAATATGACCATTATTCTCTATATTTTCACTAATATGAATCTTGTCCAAGCCGGTTTCTATGTAACTGTTTTCCAAAACTCTTAAGGTCTTTTGTGTAATTGAACCCTCATTAACAATCTTATTGATTTCATTACCGCCCGAAATAGTAATTACACCATTATTACCGGTAATGGCATTCTTAAGTGTGCCGCCAGATTTTGCCTGAACGGTCATATCTTTATTGTTGATAATGTTATTAGCAATATTTGCTGCAAAAATAGTTAAAGTACCATCATTAAGTATTTCACCGGAAATAGCGCTATTGTTGGAAGTTGCAGTTAAAACTGCACTTTCTTTAATATGTACGGAATTTCCTACGGCATGTTCAAAAGTAATAGTACCGTCAATGATCATATGACCATTACCTGTAACACTATTTGCCAAAGAACCTTGACCGTTCAATGTTAAAGTTCCTGCATTGCTAATGCTATTACTAATCTTCAAATCGTTGACATTGGATGTAATGCTGCCGGACACAATGTCTAATGTTTTTTGAGTTATTGCTTTATTAACCAAAATATCAGCACCGGTAACTTTCATCGTTCCTGTTTGTTCAACAATGTTTGCATTGATACTTACATTACCGGAAGTGAAATTCAAAGTACCTCTGTTGGCTATACGATTATTGATAGCAGTTCCGCTAACTGTACCGGCAATATTAACAGTACCGTCATTAGTAATAGCATTTTCAGCAAAACCTTCAATAGAACTGAGTTTGTCTAATGTTAATGTATCCCCGTCACGAAGGATAAATCCTTGATATTCATGACCTGAAGCATCTGTGCCGGAAAGTTTATGGCCATTACCCATAACAGTCAATGTACGGGCAGCATCAGTATTACCATGCAAGCCAACAAAAGTTCCTAAATCTGCATCAACAGTATAATCCTTTTCTAATGCGTACTTATTATTTCCGGATGCATCAATTACATCGCCTGCACGCAATTCAGGAGGATTGCCGTTGTTAATATCTTTGTTGCCAACAATCTGGGATAAGGTGAAACCATTGTCCTTAACAACCTTCAATGTACCGCTATTGGATGCCTGTTGGGTAAAGACGTATTTGTAAGCGCCAATATAAATTTCAGTACTGTCAATGGTAAGGCCGGTAATATTATCACCGCCAACCAATTTGACAGTCGTAAAGGAACCTACTTCGCCTTCCCAACCGTTGATAACATTGATACCGTCTAAGGATAATCTTGTGTCAGAAATTTCACCATTAACCGTAAGCATATCAATATTTCCGGTAATACCGTTAATATTATCATTATGATTTGCATAAACTCCGGCAAAGTTCACATCAACTTTTACGTTAGCGGAGCCGTTCAAAGAACCTTTAACGGTCAAAGTATTATCTGCGGCTTTAATTGTTTCGGAACTCATATCAATTACAGAACCACTATTTAATGTGAGATTATTGACAGTAATGTTATTTCCATTCAATGTCAATGTGCCGTTGTTCACAACACTTTGATTGGAGATTGCACCGGAGCCAACAGTAATATTTACTGCGGAAGCAATTTCCATAACACCATCACCATTGATGTTTTTATTCAATGTGCCTCCATTGACAAAGTTGACTTTGCCTGCATTAGTAATATCATAGCTGAGATTATCAACATTTGTAATCAAAGTACCGCCCTGAGCAATCTCAACTGTATTATCCAATTTGCTTGTTGCAGTATTTGCAGTTAAAGTTGCATCATGGTTAATGTTAACTTTATTGGCAATTGCTTTATTTGCTGTCACATTACCGCTAATAATTAATTTGCCGTTAATATTTTCTAATTTTTCATCTAAAGAACCGCCAGTCAAATTCAATGTGCCGGCATTAGTGATTTTGCCATCACCAATATTAAGATTATTGGCATTGGTCTTAAATGAACCGCCATTAATATTGAACGAATTTTGTGTAATATTCTTATTGTCATTGATTATGCTGCCCGCAGTTAAATTAAGGGTACCTTCATTATTAGTAATGTTATTTGTCAAATGTTGTTCTGTGGCAGCACTTAAGGTTAAAGTGCCTGCATTATCAATATTATTAGTAATAACCAAATTATGCAAATCCGCTGTTACAGAAGCAGAAGCACTGATATTTAATTTTTGCTGAGTAACAGATACATCCGCATCAGTGATATTGACTGCACCGTTGACAACATTCAAAGTGCCATTATTTGCTTTGGCAATACCTGTGCCAATACTATGTGCTAAAGTGCCTGCACTTAAGTTAAGTGTATTAGTATTCTTAATTGTATTGCCGACATTAGCGGCAGAAATAGATATTGTTCCCGCATTGTCAATGGTATTGGTCACATGATTTTCAAATCCAATATTGGAAGCGCTGTCTGTAATCAGTATAGCCCCTTCTTCGGTAATCTTATTGCCAATTGTTCCGGAACCTGATAATTCCAAAGTACCTTTATTGGAAATGTTGTTGGTAATACTTATTTGAGTAACTTTTGCTTTCAATGTGCCTTCATCTTTGATATTCAAAGTATTCTGGGCAATAGATTTATCATTACCAACGATAATAATTCCTTCATCAACAGTTAAAGTACCTGCTTCATTGATGTCGCTTTCCAGCGTTCCGTTGCCAGTCAAATTCAAAGTACCTTTATTAGTGATTGTATCAGAAACATCAATATTAGTAAGTGCAGTATTCAATGTTGCATTTTGACTTACAGTAAGATTCTTTGCTTGTACGAAAACTTCGCTACCAATAGTAACGGTCTTATCGCTAAGGATATTGGCTGTGCCTATGTTGGATGTATTATAGCCAACGATATTCTTTGTTAAAGTACCTTCGCCCAGGTTCACGACAGAATTATCAGTTGTATTTCTGATAGTGTTACCAATATTAGCGGCATTAACAGTCAATTCACCCTTATTGGTAACAAGGTTATTGATTGTCTTTTCTGCAGTAATTTTTGCACCTTCATTAACAATTAATTCGCCATGTCCATCAACCATATTCTTCAAGTTACCTGTGTCTTTTAATGTAAGAGTTCCCTCATTACTGATTGTTGTCGCTATACCATTTTGAGTGATGTACAAATTGCCGACTGCAATCGTCATATTACCGCTTTCAATTGTCAATTCGTTTTGAGTGAATTTGCTGTTTGTAGTAACGTTAGCGCCGGAAATTGTTGTTTTGCCGCTACCACTAACTTCTGCATTTTCAAATGTAATATTGCCTTCTGTCAGGTTCATACTGCCTGTATTATTGATAGCAGATTTAACAGTTGTATCTGAAGAAGTAGCAATATTTAATGTACCTCCCTCATTGCGTACTGCATAGGAATTGAAACCGCTGATTTCAGAAATATTTTCTAAATCTAAAGTAAATGCATTACTGCCAAGTATAAATCCGGTATGGCCGCCACCAAGTAATTTCTTGGAATTGCCATTGATAACAAATTCCCTGGTTGTTTCTCCGAATGCTAAAACAAAGTTCAGTTCGCTTGCATTTTTCATTTTAGCAGCAGATTCATCATATACTGCATAATGTGTATAATCTTTAGAATCAATGGGTGCGCCCAAATCCAAACTGTCACCGGTAATAGAGAAACTGTTGATTAATGCTGGTTCAGGACTGCTTGGATCTTCACTCGCACTTCTGTTATTGTTAATCAATTGAGCCAAAGTGTAACCTGCGCCTTTAGTAACTTTTAATGTACCATCAATAAGCGTTACACCATCAGATTCTTTTGCTTGCTCAAAAGTGTATTTTGCCAAATCACTGGTAGCAGTATAAGTTGTCATAAATTTGCCGCCAAACTTAAAGTCAGTATAGTTTGTAGCATCAACAACTTTCATGGTTGCAGAATTCTTGGCCGGATCATCCGCATCAAGTCCGCCATCCTCTTTGCTCATGACACCCATAATATTAATTGCCTTCAAGCCAATTGTACCGGAAGCAGTTCCTGCAACACTAATAGTATCGCCGGTAAATGTGCCGTTAGCTAAAGTATTAGTCAGATCAACATCCAAGGAAATCTTGGCATTGTCAGTTGCACTTAAATTGTTGACTTGTAATGCTTTCTTGGCGTTATCATCCAAACTTAAAGTATCTTTTAAGTTCAAATCTACCTGACTGCCTAAATCAACATTATTAGTAAATCTGGTGGCTTTAGCGACTTCAACAGTACCATGGGAAACGGTAGTCGTATCAATATTAACTAATTTTTTACTGAAAGTGCCGTCAGCGTTGAACACTAATTTGCCGCCGTCCAATTTAACATTGTTAGCAACATTATCTGCATCAATATTTAAAGTTGCATTATTGTTGATTGTAATGCTGTTTTCAATCTTAGCATTAGCATTTACATTTGCATATGTTTCAATTACGGTCTTACCATTTGTACCAAGAATTTGATTGTTCAAAGTACCGCCAGTTAATGTTACTTTGTCTGTTTCATTTGCCGCATCATTAGTCAAAGTACCGCCAACATAATTTGCGCTGGTAATTAATTCTCCAGCAGAAAGTTTTATGTCTTGATTAACATTCTTTGTAAAGGTAACATTACCAGTAGCATTAACTTCAATGGAGCCGGTACCATTAACAGCAGAACCTAATGTGCCGCCAGTTAAAATCAATGACCTGTTGTTAGCGATTGCATTGGAACTAATTACCAAATTGTTAGCATTTGTACTTAATGTACCTGCTGAAATCTTCAAATTCTCTTGCTTAATATTCTTATCGTTGCTGTTGGTGATTTTTCCGGAAAGTATTTCCAAAGTACCATTACCGCTAATACTATTACCAAGTGCAATACCGCTTGCATCCGTATTCCCTTTAAGTACTAAGTTGCCTGCATTGGTAATATCATTTGTGATTGTCAAGGAACTTACAGCAACAGTCAAACTTGCATTTTTAGCAATATTTAAATTTGCTTGTGTGATGGACTTATCACTATCATTTACTTTACCGACAACATTCAATATTCCTTTAGTTGAATCACTATTATTACTGATTTCTACAGTTAAGTCACCATCACCTAATTTGAGAGTCCCCACATTGGTTGCTTGTTTCTTTAAATTATCTGCTGAAATATTTAATACTCCGGCGTTGAATACATTGTTGTTGATTGCTTTTGTAGCATTAATTTTGACTCCATCGGTAATCTGCAAAGTACCGCTGCCATTCAAGACATGTGCAAAATCAAATTCATCAGAAGAATTGCTTTGCAATACTAATGTGCCGGAATTATCAATTGCATCACCATTAATATTCAGATTTTGCACTGCAATAGTCAATGTACCGTCATCAATTTCCAAATGTTCTTGTTTTATGGCTTTAGTCATAGTAATATTTCCGGTCGTTAATTTTAATGTGCCTTTGTTATTGGTTTCGTCAATTGCAGTAATACTATTGTTGAACACCAATCCGCTTTCAGTACCGGTTAATTCCAGTATGCCACTGTTTTTGATATTAGTAATTTCCAATTTATTTGCCAAAGTGGAAAGAATTGCGTCTTCTTCTACCAACAAAGTGTTTTGTGTAATAGATTTTGCGTTTTCTCCGATGTTAGTAATGGAAGCGCCTTCCGCAATTGTAGTTGTTCCTTGACTAAGGTCAATATTATAACCAAGTGCATTACTTCCGTTAAGTACTAAGTAACCTTCATTATGAACAGTGCCTTCACCAACAGCCAATGCATCAACTGCAGTTGTTAAAGTAGCAGCACTGTCAATATTAATATGCTGTTGTTTAATTGACGCTTCGTTAGTTACAACACCTTTAATATTCAATGTACTTGTTGTAACATCATTATTATCTACATCAAATTTGAGAGTGCCCGCCCCTAAATTCATAACATTGGTATTTGTAACAATACCGCCAATATTATTTGCAGCAATATTCAAAGTGCCAGCGTTAGAAATTGTATTGGAAATAAGGCGATCCACCGTTAAAGTAGCACCATTTTCTACTATAACTTTATTCGCAATAGTATTGATTGTCTGAATATTCGTATTAGTGCCGCTGATGTACAAACTGCCGTCTGAACCGGACAACTTATTGGCAAAAGCATTAGCATCAGTTGCTATGCCGGTTAAAATCAAAGTGCCGGAATTGTTAATTTCCGTTTCGCTGATATTTAATTTCGTTGCCTCAATCTTCAAACTGCCGGAAGCAATATCCAAAATCTTCTGTTCAATACCCTTATTTGTTTCCATTTGGATATCAGCACCCTTAATACTCATAATGCCGTTTCCTGTAATATTATCCTGCATAGTAATATTACCGCCCATAAAGTTCAAGGAACCGGAATTATTCTCTAATCCGCTAATAAATTGGGTTCTGCTGCCTGTTGTTGTCAATCCGTAAACATTTATGGTACCACCATTGTTGGTAGCAACTGCACCATTAAATCCGCTGATTTCTGTTAAGCCGGTTAAGGTCAGGGTATCAGAAGTACGCACAGTAATACCATTATGCGCTCCGCCTTCTTTTGTACCGCTAATCTTGTATTGTCCTGCACCGTCAATAATTAAGGTACGGGCTTTGGCTTTATTCTCATCATCATTAGCCATTGCACTGTTAAATGCGTTCAAATCTTCAGTAACTTCATAATCCGCATCAAGAGTGAAGTTGTTGCCATTCTTGGCAAATTCATCACCGGCACGAACATTATTGATGAGTTTGTTTTGAACAATATCAACTAATTCAAAGCCCTTGTCTTTAGTAACTTTTACATCACCGGAACCTGCAGCGGCCTGTTCAAATACATACTTATAGATGCCGATATATACATCTGTACCGTTGATAGTTAAATTATTGTTACCAGTAATATTTTCCACCAAAGTAAAGGTTGTATAAGAATCAACCGCTCCGTCCCAACCGCTGAGCAAGTTCAATCCGTCCAAGGATAATGTTAAACCGGAGCCGGCAATCTTATCATTACCGGTAACAGTCAGTTTATCAGATTGTGAAGTGATACTTGAAGATATGCTGCCGCCAAATGCCACATCAATCTTCAGATTTGCACTGCCACCAACTGTACTGCCAATAGCCAATGTTTGAGCAGGAGTGTTTTCCTCTCCTTTACTCATATCAATTACAGAGCCGTCACCCAAACTTAAGGTATTAACATTGACAGTAGTATTATTGTTGGTTATCAGTTGCGCATTGGCATCTAAGATAAGATTTTGATCCTGAATGTAATTTCCGCCTAAGGTTAAAATCTTGCCGTTATCTACTTCTACAGTACCTTTATCAGTACTTGTCCCTGAAGAAATATTTTGACTTAAAATTCCGCTGTCCGTGAATTCTACTTTGCCGGTATTAGTAACTTTGCCTGCAATGTTGGATGCCTTAATTTGTAATGTGCCTGCATTAGTAATCACTGCATCACCGGCACTTGCAACATTTTTGCCGATTTCCGCTTTTGCGATTAATACAGCATTTGTTGCAATATCAACTTTATTTTCTACAGCATTGGCAACAGTTACAGAAGTGCCGTCGCCGGAAACTTTGAAGGTACCGTTACCAGTTATATTATGTTCAAAATTACCAACACCATTAGCAATTTCTAATATGCCATCATTGGTAATGTCATTCATACTGATTGTTAAAGTATCAAGACCTGTCTTCAAACTGCCGCTCTGAATTTCCAAAATATTTTGAGTAATAATCTTCGCATTGTTAGTTGTTGTATCAGTATTATCAATAGTCGCACCATTGATAATAAATTTGCCTGTGCTGCCAATGATATTGTTATTTAATGCCGTACCGCCAGTAACCTCTAAAGTACCTTTGTTTTCAATATCTTTGTAATCAACATTCAGATTGTTCAAATTAACTTTCAAGGATGCAGTGGTCTTTTCCGCACTGCCTACATAAAGCTGATATTGATGAATATTGACAGAATCTCCAACTTCAACATTACCTGTAACCTTCAATACGCCGGTACCACCAATTGTTGTTGTAGTTGCCGAACCTGTTGAAATTGTTCCTCCGATAATATCTTCACCTAATGTGTCATTGCCTAAGGTAACTGTTCCGCTATTTGTTACTTTGTTGCCGATATTTTTAGCAAGAATATCCAATGTGCCGGCATTGTTGATTGTACCACTGATAAGTTTACCGGCAGTGGTAGCGGTTAATACGGAATCAGCATGTACACTAATGTTGTTGGCGATAGTATCAGTGGCAGTTATTGTGCCATTGTCAACAATAATGTTGCCGTTTGCTCCTGTAACTGCATTACGCAACATTCCGTTACCGCTTAATGTCATAGTGCCAAGATTATTGATACCACCGCTGATATTCAGTTTGGTGACATTGGTTGTCAAGGAACTGTTGTTATCAATATTCAAGGATGCTTGTTTAATGTCCTTAGAATTGTTATTTGTAACATTGGTATTGACAAGTTTTAATGTTCCCTTAGCATTGCCGCCAGCGGTATCAGTAAAGCCATTGGCAAGGTTAACCGTAGTAATCGCTGTGCTGTCAATTACAAATGTACCGTCATTCAAAATATTGGTGCTCTTGATATCAATATTTTCCAACGGAGTGGAGAAAGTAACCCCTTCATTGACAGTCAAAGCATTTTGAGAAATTGTTGTATTGTTTTTAACCACCAAATCAGCAGGTGTTGTCGCTTGGGTGGAAGATACTGTTAATGTTTTATCGGTTTTCGTTACTCCTTCCGTTACTTCTTCCATTACTTCTGTAAATATATTGCCTGTAAGAATCAAGTTACCGGTACCGGTAATAGCATTTTCAAAGTTGCCTATGCCGGCATTCAAAGTACCGTTATTAACAATTTCATTAGTGAGTTTGCCAATTTCTGCATTCAGAATGCCATTGTTTTCAATCTTATTGGCAATTGTTTGTGCAGTGGAAATATTGACTTTGTTATTGATAATTAATGTACCATTTCCAGTAATTGCATTAAGTAAGAACGAATCTGTTTCTTCTGTTGAATCTGTTATAAACTCTATAGTACCTTTGTTAATTATGTCGCTATAAGTTCCTTTGCTAATAACCAAGTTATCTGCGATTGAAACTAATTTACCACCTTCATTTACAGTCAAATCCCCTTGCTTAAATTCTGAACCGACAGTTAATTTAGCCCCGTTATTGATAACTATTTTGCCATAATGTGTTATTTCACTTGTTTCGCCCTTATTTTCAATAACATTATCAACAGGTACTGCTGTACTAATATTTCCACCATTGATATTTATGGTTCCTGCATTATTTATGAATACATTTAAGTTTGTAGTTTCGTTAGTTTCAATATTCAAAATACCATTTTCATTAATATTTGCAAAGTAATCACCAAAATTAGCGATTTCTTTAATATTAACAAGGTTCAAAGTTCCGCCATTACCAATAGTTACACCATTCTTTCCTTCTCCACTTTCCAAGACCTTATTGTTGCCGATAATAGTAAAGTTGCGAGTTAATGTGCCAAGAGTCAGGCCTTCATCAGTCATGTATTCTAATCCTTCTTCACTATTTTCCGGATAAATACTGTAATTGGTGATTCCAAATCCAACACCCTTATCGTTTTTGATTTCGTCTGCAAGGTTCAAATTGCTTTGCAAACTATAGGTGTCAAAGGTCGCAGGACTAAGTGAATCGTCTTTGAATGTGTTGTTTTGAATCAGTTGGGCAAGAGTATAACCGGTTTGTTTTTCAACTTTTAATTTACCATCATTACTGCCTGTACCGCTGAAAGTATAACGGGCGAAGTCACTGGTGACAGTATATGCCTTGCCGTCAATGCTCAGACCAGTTAAAGTGCCGGCAGTTACTAAATCTGTGGTCGCTTCATCACCATAATCAAGACCTATATTTGAAGTATTGGTTACATTGACATTCTTTAAGGTAATATGTCCGCTTGCAGTGCCTGCCACATTAATCTTATCAGTAGTGAAGGATGTTGCACCTGTATTAACACCTGCCAAACTTACATCAATGGAAATGTAAGATTTGTTTTCAGCAGTTGCTTTAACATCTAAATTCTGTAACTGAACTGTGCTGAAGCCGGCGTTGGCCATATTCAAAGTGCTGCCATCTTCAATTGTCAGTGTACCTGCATTAAGGGAATTGCTATTAGTTGTCAATGTTTTGCCTTTAAGAGTTACATCAATACCAGTTTCAAAAGCAGGAATGGTATTATTGGTGAATGTAACATTGTCATTAAAGACAACAGTGCCTGTACCTTTAATCTGACGATTGTATTCGCCGCCGGTGGTAAAGGTTAAGGAACCGGAACTCATGGTAATATCATTAGCGGCATTAACCATGTCAATAGTGAGATTGCCTGCTATGTTAAGTTTATTGGCAATATTCTTCTTGGCATTAATTTCTGCGCCGGACTTAATTACTGTTGTACCATTATTACCGATAATTGCATAATTCAATTCTTTGGATGATTCAATATCTGTTGTCGCTGTAGTTGCAGAAATTTCTACCGTGCCATCAGCATTATTAATTGTTCCGCCAATATTATTGACCGCAATCTGTAATTTGGCGGAGAAACCAATCATATCAATATCTTCACCAATACTGTTTTCTGCAGTCAAAGTTCCTTTGTTGATAATTACTTTGCCGGTACCGGTAACTGCTTCCTGTAAGGTACCGTCATTTTCAAAGGTAACAGTACCGTTGTTAGTAATGGTGCCGGAATCAATTATCAGCATATCTGCATCTACAGCAATGCTGCCAGCGGAAACAGTAAGTGTATGCTGTTTGACAGTGCCGCGAACAGCAATACTGCCGCCGGTGATTTCCATATCACCTTTACCGGCTGTTTCCTGAATTACATTGTTATTCAGGACGGTTCCGTCAGTAATTATGAAATTACCATCGTTAACGATGTCGTCCTTAACATTTAATTTGCCATTAATTGATGTGGTTAACTTAGCGCCCGAATCAATCTTAACGGTATTTTGAGTAATAATTGCCTTATTTTCAACATTGCCGGTAATTTCTAAAGTGCCCATACTGTCAGCAGAATTAGAAATGTTGTTGTTCAAATTACCGGTACCAAGTTTAACAGTACCATCATTAACTACACTGTTGGCGATATTTGCAGCGGTAATAGTTAATGTGCCTGCATTTTCAATTCTGTTAGATACCTTACCGGAAATTTCAATCTTGGAGCCGGACTGCAATTTCAACAAGCCCTCATTTCCGGTAACAGTATGATCAAATACATAGCCGGTTGAGCCGCCGCTCAATACTAATGTACCCTGGTTGCCAAGTACATTGTCGCTTATATTCAAGCGGCTGACATTTGTGGTGAGGCCGGCACCGGATTCAATAACTAAGTTTCTCTGGGTAATGGTCTTGGAAGTATTGTTCAGCATTGCACCTGTTAAAGTCAAATAGCCGCCATCTACAATGCCAAATTCCAAATCCCTGTCTTCGTTAAGATTCAAGGTCAGGCCGCCTGCATTAGAAATGTCCTGTTTTAAAGTTAAATTATCAATACCGGTAACCAAAGTTGCCGCACTGGCAATTTCTAATTTATCCTGATTAATTTGTCTGTTATTGTTATTGGCAAAATTACCGGATACAAGTTTCAGTTTGCCTGTAGAATCATCAATACTGTTGGTGAGGGCAATGTTGTTGCTGTTGGTCAAATTCAATGTGCCTGCATTAGTTATCTTATCATCACTGATACTTAATTTCGCCATATCGGTAGTGAGATTTGCCCCGGTATTGATTGTCAAGGCCTTTTGTTCAATATTCTTGCCTTGATTATTGATTGTGCCATTGATTGTGAGAGTGCCGGTCTTTGTTTCCTGAATATCTTTAATATTGGCAACAAGATTTCCTGTGCCGTTAATTACCATAGTTCCAGTGTTAGTTACATCATTACCGATGTTATTAACCTGTGCAGTAAAGCGGCCGGCATTATTAACCGTACCGGATATCTTCTTATTGTCAACAACTGCAGTCAATGCCGCATTTTCTGCAATGCTGACTGTATTATCAATCTTCTCTTCAGCAGTAACTGTACCATTTATTTCCAGTTTGCCGCCACCGACTACTGCATTTGCCAATGTGCCTGTGCTGAGCAAGAGGATTGTACCTGCATTGGTAATATCATTAGTTACGCTTAATTTGTCCACATCAACAGACAAACTGCCATTATTGAGAACCTGTAATTCCTTCTGACTGATTCCTTTGTGATTTTCCATTGTTACAGAAGATGCATCAATGATTAAGGTTCCGGTTGCACTGCCAGGCGCATGAGAATCCTTAATGTCTCCGTTCATAGAAATGGAACTGTCAGTTAATGTTAAAGTACCGTCATTAGTAATGCTGTTGCCAATAATTGTGCCGGCAGCGGCCGCATCAATTGTTACATTACCTTTATTGATAATTACATCGCCATTAAATCCGCTTACGGATGTGATATTCACAAGTTCTAATTTATCGGTATTGCGTACGGTAACACCGGTGTGCATATCAACCCCTTCAGCACCGTTGAGGTAGAACTCTTCATTGCCATCAATGGTTAAAATACGATTGCCGCTTGCCGGATTGATTGTGTTGGCAAATTCACCCAAATCATCTGTTACGTCATAATTTGTTTCCAAAACAAATTTGTTTCTGTTATTTGCATCCGCAGCGTTAGCAATTTCATCACCTGCGTATCTGCCATCCACCACTTTGTTTTGAATAATATCTGCCAAAGTGAAGCCGTAGTCCTTAGTAACTTTAACATCACCTGTTGCTCCGCTACCAGTATAAATTTGTTCAAGAATATACTTGTAAGCGCCTTCATAAACGGTCTTGCCGGTAATAGTAAGGTCGGTCAGATTGGTGGAATCCACTAAAGTAATATTGACAGATTCACGTACACCTTTCTTCCAACCGGTTATAGCAACATCATCTAAAGTGAGAATAGTTCCCGCCAGTACATTAATTGCCTTGATTTGGTCATATTGGGTATTGCTGCCAAAGGTTGCACTGCCATAAGTTTCATTGTTAAAGGAAATGTCTAAGGACAGTTTGCTTAATCCGCCCAAGGAATCAGTTACGGTCAAGATGTCATTATTTTGACCGTTCTTCATATTGATTGCAGAGCCCTCAGCCAATGTAAGATTATTGACTTTCAGAGAATTGATTGACATTGCCAAAGTGCCATTATTAACAAGGTTCTGCCCATCCATCTTAGCGCCTGAAATCGCTGTTAATTTTTTATTCTTTGCAATATTAACAGTACCGCCAGTTCCATTGATTTCCCTGTTCAAAGTACCATTATCGGTGAAGTTAATCGTACCGGTATTGGTTGCTTTGTTGCCGAGATTGGTAGGAATAATATCCAGTTCACCTTCATTGGTGATTTCTTTAGTAATTGCTTTGTTTGCTGTTGTTGCCTGCAGTTTGGCTCCGGAAAGGATATGGACTTCATTATTGATTTTGGCCTGGGCATCAATCTTGCCTTCCACTACTAAAGTACCCTCGCCATTTAATTCTTTGGTGAAGGTCAGTAATGCGCCATTATCTCCTGCACCGCTTAACTGCAATGTACCGTCATTGTTGATAATTGTATCTTGAATACCAAGTTGAACTCCACTGCTATTTGTCTTATCAATCTTTTCAACATTGGTGGATAATTTGGCGTTTTCTACAATTGTTAAGGTCTGCTGATTCAATACATAGTTCTTTTCATTGGTATAGGTACCGGAAGTCAGGTTCAAAATACCATTAGTTCCTCTTATATCATTACTGATGTCTGTGGTTGCATTACCTTCATTCAAATTCAAAGTGCCTGTATTTACAATTGCATTAGCACTGGTAATATGCAAATCTTTCAGTGCTGTGGTTAAGGTGCCGGTAATTGCCAATTTGTTTTGGGTAATAGTGTTATCAGCAGTATTGACAACATCACCGGATACAGTCAACTCACCTACGGTAGCAGTTACAGAGTTGGCCGCAATCGCATTGCTTAAAGTACCGCTGCCTAAGGTCATGGTATTGATATTGGTAACAACGCCGCCAACATTATCCGCTGTAATATTCAATGTGCCTTCGTTACGGATTGTATTGGAAATAATACCACCCGCATCATTAGCGGTTAAAGTGGTTTGGGCATTAATTTCCACCCTGTTGGCAACCGCTTTGTGCAGTGTAATGCTGCTGTCCTGTTTGGAAATAATCAATGTACCGTTTCCGAGCAATCCTTTGGATAATTCTTTACCTTGACCGCTAATAATGAATGTACCGTTGTTAGTGATATTTTCTGTTTCTGCCGCTATGGTAAGAGCATCCAATGCGGTGGTTAATTTGGCATTACTGCCTTCAATAATCAATTCCTTCTGATTGATTGTAGTATCTTTTACAACAAAACTGCCGTCAAGAAGTTTCAATGTTCCGTCACCAACAATATTATTGGCAAATTCTGTTTCCGTATTTGCTTTCAGCTGTAATGTGCCTTTATTGCTGATGTCTTCATTGGTTATATCAAGGTCGCTAATATTGGCCGTCAAATTGCCTGCTGCCAAAATGTTCAAAGATCCTTGAGAAATCTTCTTATTGTTATCTACAACAGTACCTGTAATGTTAAGTACACTGTGTCTGGGTTCATGGGTATCAGTAATTTCATTGGTTAAGGTACCGCTACTGAGATTCATTTCGGCCTGGTTATATACGGTATTGCCAACATTGTCAGCCAAAATTGTTAAAGTGCCTTCATTGGTAATTTTACCTTTTATAATACCGCCGGCAGTTACCGCTTCTAATGCGGAATATTCGTTACTGATGGTAACCGCATTCTCAATAACCTTATCAGTCGCAATGCTTGCTTTGTTATCATTTTCACCTTTAATGACTAAAGTGCCTGCGTCATTGGTAAGATTGTAAGCAAATTCTCCTGAACCGTTCAAAGTGATTGTTCCGGCATTATCAACGGCGAATTCACTAAGCGCAAGTTTGTTGACATCAGTGGTTAAAGAACCGCTTATAATAGCCAGTTTATTCTGAGTGATTTTTCCGTTTTCACTTACAACCACATTACCGCCATTAATATTCAAACTGCCTGCAGTACCGGTAAGTTCACCATTTAAGGTAACTGTATTGGCATTCACATTCATAACACCATCATTGATAATATTGGAAGTGAGAGTTGTTCCGGCGGCAGCGCCTTCCATATTAAGAGTTGCACCACTTGCCAACTTAGCAAAGTGATTTCTAAATTGAGTAATGGAAGAAATGTTGATAATATTCAACACACTGTTTTCCGGAACAGTAATACCTTCAACAGAACCGCCACCGGAAAGAATCTTGCTGTTACCGTTAATAGTAAATTCACGATTTTCACCTGTTAATTCACCTAAAGTTTCAGCATTGTACGCATTTTCTTCACCATATAATTTGATTCTGTTAATTGAATCAGTATTGCTCAAATCAATATCACTTACGATGGAATAGGTGCTTACTGAACCAGGGTCAAACTTATCAACAACTTTAGTAGCACCAACCGTAATATTAGGATCTAATATCTTTGCTTCTGAGAATCTGATTTCATGTGCCGGATCAATATTTGTTTTATCATCAGCAACAACAGTACGGTAATCAATAGTATGATTGTCTTGAATAATTTGTGCCAATGAATAACCTTCACGTAAGGTTATCTTAATATTGCCATGACCTGTTTCAGATTTGCTGAAATCATATCTGGTACTGTTACTTGTTACAGTAGATACAACATTGTTATCAAAAGTTACAGTATTCTTACTAGGATTAGATTCCTGACCGGTGACACTAACCACTAATTTAGTTGCAGTATTGCCAGTTTCCAATTCACCGGTAGGTTCTGCAGTAATATTGATGGATTTTAAAGTCAGCGTGCCGGAAGCACTGTCTGCTGCGTTAATATAGTCGCCCGCTGTCCCCAAATCTTTACCGTCAGAATTCCAATTTGCCAGGTTAATATCAAAGGCAATGCCGGCACCTGTTTCTGCATTGAAGTAAGTGGTATTAACCGCTTCGTTAGTGTTGTTGATTAAATCAAATACACCATTTGCGCCTACATTGATTGTAGTTGCCTGAATATTACTTGAACCAGAACCTAATTTTTGACTGCTGTTGGTGGTCAATGTACCGTTAGAAATGTTCACAGTCATTTGCGCGCCATCAAATACAGCATTTTCTCCTAACTTAACATCGGCGTTAATGATCAAGGTACCTTTACTTTCATTAGCAAATCCACTGTTAAGTGTTCCCGCAGAATTAAAGTTCAAAACGCCGTTCTGACCTACATTGATAGTGGCATTGATAATATTGTCAGGACTGATTGCCAGTTTGGCATTTACATCATCTGCAATATTAAGTTTGCTTTGGTCAATAACGCCTGCAGTAACCGCAACATCGCCTGTAATGGTTGTTGTACCTGCACCGCCAATATTATTAATTAACGTACCGCCAGTAAGTTTCACACCGCCACCAACAGATTTATTAGTTACAGTTCCGCCAATATTATCGGCATTTGCCACCAAAACATTGAAGTTGGCATCTTCCACAATCATGGACTGGCTGATGAGGTCTTCTACAGTAACGGTGCCGCCATTGACAATTACTGTTCCGCTGCCGGATACTTTTTCATCAAGAGTGCCGCCTGTGAGGGTTAATTTGCTGTTATTATTGATTAAATCGTCACTAATATTCAGGTAATCTGCATTTGTCTGAAGTTCGCCCGCATTAATGAATAATCCCTTTTGCGTAATTGCTTTAGTATTGGAATTTGTGATGGTGCCGCCATCAATATGCAGTTCGCCAGTTTTTATAGTTTCATTGTCAAGAATATTGTTTCTTAAAATATAACTGTTAGCGGTATTGATTGACAAAATACCACGGTTAATAATATCTTCCGCAATATACAAATCATCCAAAGTGGAGGTGAACTTGGAACCATTATCTATCTGCAATTCTTTCTGGGTAATCTTAACGCCACTGTTAATAATAGCTGTATTATCAGTTGCATTACCGGTAATATGGAGAACACCCATTGTTGCCTGACCTGCATCAGCAGAAATTTCCTTCCTAATGCTGCCGTTTCCGCTTATATACAAATCACCAAGATTTTGAACGGTAGAACCAATATTACCAATATCAATCCGTAATTCACCACTGTTATCAACTTTAATGCTATTTGCAATATGTGCCGCAGCAGTAATCTTACTGTTATCTGCTACTACAAATTTGCCGTCACCGTCAACAGTATATTCAAAAGTATCTGTACCTGTTAAGGTTAAAGTGCCGGCATTGGAAACCAAACCGCCGCCAACGGTCAAATTGTTACTATTGATAATCAATCCGCCGTTTTCAGCAATAGTCAGACGATTTTGGTTAATGCTTGCACTATTAGTATTGGCATCAATAGTACCTGTAGTAATGGAAAGTGCACCTGTAACAGCATTATAGCCAACAATATTATTCTTAAGTTCTTTTGTCCCGTCAGCACTTAAGATTAATTTGCCTGCATTAGCGATTGCATTTGTCAGGGTGAGTTTTGCAATATCCGAAATGAAGGTTGCCTTATCCATCACAATTAATTCTTTTTGAACAATGTTCTTGGAATCAGCCGGCATTTCGGGTACATCTTTGCCTATTTCACCATTACTGATAGTGTTTTGGGTAATTATTAAAGTGCCGGCACTGTTAAGAATGTTGTTCTTAATCGCAGTAGGCGTTTCATCTTTTGCGTTCAAATTCAATGTTCCTGCGTTATCAATATTGTCTGTAATGGTAAGATTGCTTAATTCAGAAGTGAAGGATGCACCATTCTTCACATTCAGCTGGTACTGGTTAATGAACATATTTTGCTTGTTGATTACATTACCAATAATATTTAATGTGCCATGTTGTGCCGCTGATGTTTCAGTATTATCCCCATTAATGTTGACTTGAATGATATCGTTTGCCAATCCCGTCTTGCCTAAATTCAACTCGCCGGTATTGACAGTAATGCCTTTAAGTGCGGAGGCAGTGGTTGTCAAAGTGCCTTCATTGTTGATTGTACCGGTAAGTTGTTGTCCGTCTGTTTGGGCAACTACAGTTGCACCGCTGTTGATTTCTAATTCATTTTGAACATCTTTAGTCAAAATAACTGTGCCACTGTTAGCAAATTCCACAGTACCTTCACCGGTGAAGGAAGTATTGAACTCAACATTATCAGCAGAGCCGTTAAGAATTAATCTGCCTACATTAGCAATGCTGCCATTGTTAATATGTAAGTTTGCCGCACCAACGGTTAATTCACCATTGGAATTGGTAATAAACAAATTGCCTTGGGTAATACTGTTATTCGCACCAAATGTAACGGTTGCATTGTCTATGCTTAAGGAACCGCTTCCGGTAATATTGGCACCATTGGCAGTAAAGTCAATATTTCCTTGTTGCAAATTGAGATATCTGTCATTAGTAATTCCACTGCTGATGAGGGTATTGCCGCTGTTAACAGCAGTAATATTGACAGTTCCGTTATTGGTTACAAAGTCACCGTCAAAGCCCTTAACTTCTTTCAGTCCGGTCAAATTCAGGGTGTCGCCATTGCGGACAGCCATACCGGCAAATTGTCTGCCGGAAGCATTTTGACTGCCATTAAGAATGTAGGTGTTATCACCATCAATAGTCAAAGTACGTGCAGAACCGTCAGTTAGGTCATTAAATTCCCCAAGGTCTTCAGTAACTTCATAGTTGGATTCAAGGGTGAACTTGTTACCGCCTTTGGCGATTTCATCACCTGCGTGCTTATTATCAACAACTTTGTTTTGGATGATTTCTGCCAAACTGAAGCCATAGGTCTTTTCAATATTCAAAGCGCCGCTGCCAACTGTTGATTGTGTAAATACATATTTGTAAGCGCCTGTATAAATAGTTGTTCCTTCAATGGTCAGACCGGTAGTAGTTCCAGTAAGCAAATCAAGAGTAATGGTCTTGTCAACGCCACCCTTCCAACCTTGGGTTAAGTTCAGGCCGTCCAAGGAAATAGTAGTACTGTATGCTACAGAAGTTACAGCCAAATTATCAATTGCAGATGCTGTTTGAATTGCTGATGCATCGGACCAAGTGTT
Organism: Acidaminococcaceae bacterium; assembly: GCA_045598345.1. Taxonomy (GTDB): domain Bacteria; phylum Bacillota; class Negativicutes; order Acidaminococcales; family Acidaminococcaceae; genus Phascolarctobacterium_B. The sequence goes on from JAZLLX010000093.1 coordinate 57,888, forward strand.
GCCAGACAAGTTAACATCAACTTTCAAATTGGCATTGCCGCTTAATGTACCTATGGTCAAGGTTTCGGCTGTTGCGCCCGTATTGGTCATGTCAATAACCGCATTATTGGCAGTTAAGTTGGCAACAGTAATATTATTGCCGTTGGTCTTAAGGCCGGTGCTGTCTTTCAGTGTTACATTCTGACTTGTCATTGAACTGCCGCTGCCCATGGTGAGAGTGCCTTTGGCAATTTCAATATTGCCTGTTCCGTCAATTACTTTACGGAGTGTGCCGCCATCAGTGAACTTGATGTTACCGGTATTGGTAACATCCGCACCAATGTTACCGGCAATAGTTTCCAGAGTGCCGGCATTGGTAATGGTACCGCCGCTCATAATCTGACTCAGACCGTCAATAATCAGATGGGCACCTGTTTCAATATTAACATTGTTTTCAATGCCATATTGGCTTACTTTAAGTTTGGTGCCGGTGCCGGTCAGTTTTAATGTACCATCACCTTGCAAATCATGTTTGAAGTCATTATCAATACCGCTAAGTACCAAAGTACCTGCATTTTCAATAACTTCCTGAGTTATATCCAAATAGCCGACATTTGTAGTAAGTGTTGCATTTTCTTTAATTTCTAAAGCATCTTGAGTAATTGCTTTGTTGTCGCTGTTATTTACATGACCGCCGGTAATGGTCAAAATACCGGTAGTGCCAGTAATATTTTGTTTCAATACAGTACCTGTATCTACAGCACCACTGATATTAAATTTGCCTGTATTGGTAATAGTATCTGCGGCCAAATCCAAATCTGCCAAAGCAGTTGTTAATGCTCCGCTAATACTCAAAGTGTTTTGAGCAATTCTATTGCCTGCGTTATTGCTTACTGTACCAATTACATTCAAAGTACCTGTCTTATCGGTAATATTCTTTGCCAAAGTACCGTCACCTAAGTTCACAGTGCCGCTGTTGGCAATACCATTAGCACCGCCAATATTATTGGCAAGGATATTCAATGTGCCTGCGTTAGTAATATTATCACTAATTGTTCCGCCAGTTGTGTTGGCTGTTAAAGTTGCTCTGTTTTCTACGGTAACTTTATTGGCAATGGCTTTGGTTACGGTAACATCAGTTGTACCATTGACATCAGCAATGATTAATTTACCGTCTTTCGTTGCAGTTTCACTTATTTCATTTTCAACTTTGCCCTTGCCTGTTAAGGTGAGAGTGCCGTCATTGGTAATTGCAGAAGCAATCTTTAAGTTGCTGACATCCGTATTCAACGCACTGTCATCAGCAATGGTTAAATTGTTCTGTTTGATGTCTTTATCATTGGTGTTATTGATAACCGCACTGGTCAAGGACAAAGTGCCTTCGCCGTCAATGCTGTTGTTCAGTACACCGGGAACGGCTGTGCTTAACTGCAGAATGCCGGCATTGATAATCTTGGCAGTGTTGTCAATAGCCAAATCCGCCAAATCAGATTTTAAGGTTGCACCGTTCTTAACTTCCAAACCTGCCTGTTCAATATAAGCGTTATTGACTGTTGCATCTGTACCGTCAACGATTAATTTGCCGTTGCCGCTGATATTATGAATTAATGTGCCTATACCTAAATTTACAGTACCGTCATTGGTAACAGTGTTGCCAACATTAGTTGCGGAAATGCTTAATGTACTGCCGTCCTGAACTTCCATAGTATTGGCAATGGCAGCATTGGCGGTTACATTACCATTATCCACAACAATGAACTTGCCTGTACCATTAACTGCATTATTCAAAGTACCGTCACGGTTCAAACGGAAGGTGCCATCATTATTAATTGTATCGTTTACATTTAATTTGGTAACATCAATCTTCAAACTGCCGTCTGCAATATTCAAGGTGTTCTGAGCAATGCTGCCTGTGGAATTGAAGACCACATCAGCATTGTTGATGTTCATTGTGCCACCATTATTAACAGCAGATTTAACAGTAATGGCGCCGCTGTTAAAGTTAATGGTGCCGGCATTTTGGATTACGGAATCCAAAGTCATGCCATTTTCCAAGGAATTATCAATATTAATTGTTCCGGAGTTCGCTGCAAAGTAAGTGCCAAAGGAACTGATACTATTAATGTTTTCCAAATTCAGAACGCCATTAGTACCTACTGTAATACCTTTCTTAGTACCATCACTGGTCAGGTTAAAGCCGTTACCGTTGATAGTGAAGGTACGGGCGGTTCCGCCAGCGGTATTAGTCAAAGTACCAAGGGTATTACCTTCAAGCATAGCATCATTTTCTGCTGCACCAGTATTGTAATATGCATAATTAGTGAAGGTTTGAACATTGCCGGCTGCATCAACTACTTTTTCAGATACATTAGTATCTTTCAGCAAGCTATAGAGATTAACAGTAGCCGGTTCAAATGTATCACTGGCAAAGGTGTTATTTTGGATGATTTGGGCGAGAGTATAGCCCTTGCCTTTTTGAACTTGTAATTTACCGTCATGACCGCCACCGGTTCTATCACCAGTTTCATTATAAATTTGAGTTCCGCTGAATGTAAAGCGTGAGAAATCACTGGTAACAGTAACACTCTGACCTTCAATTTCAAAATTAGAATAATCTGTTGCACCTTTGACAAAATCTTTAACAACTTTTTCTCCATAACCGAAGGAAGCATCCACATTGGAATTGGTTACATTAACAGTCCCCAAATAGATAGTACCTTTTGCTGTACCGCCACTTACTTCAATAGTATCACTGGAGAAGGTGGAGTCAGTGGGTTTGAGATTCTTCAAACTTACATCAATGGAAACATAGGATTTGTCTGTTGTTGTTCCGCCAGTAACATCCAGTTCACCAAGTTTTATGGTGCTGAAGCCGTTATTAACCATATTCAAGGTGCTGCCCTTGCCAACAATTAATTTGCCTGCATTAACTGCATTGGAACCAACATTCAAACTTGCATTGTCGCTTAAAGTGAGGCGAACAGCAGAGTCGGATTCAAAGAGGTCAGTACTGCCAAGTTGAACGGTCTTTTCAAAGATTACATTACCTGCTTCACCTTTGATTTGCTTATTGTAAGTGCCGCCGGTAGCAAAAGTTAATTCACTACTTGCACCATTCATGGTGATTTCACCTACAGCATCAGCCAGATCAATGGTCAAGTTACCTGCTACGTTAATCTTGTTGTTAATGGCCGCTTTGGCGATAACTTTTGCAGTTTCAGTGATAACAGTTGTGCCGTTGCCTTTAATTTCATTGGCAAGTTTATTATCATCATCATTGCCGCTCAACTTCAATGTGCCATTGGCATTGTCAACAATACCGCCGACATTCTTGGCATCAATATTCAAAGTTGCCGCATTGTTCAAAGTGATGGCTTGGGCAATTTCACTTTGAGCAGTTAATGTGCCGTTTGCCGCAACAATTACCTTACCGCCATTGCCGGTAACTTTTTCTTGTAAAATACCTTCGTCAACAAATGTCAAAGTACCTTTATTAGTTATTTCGTTATCACCGATCTTCAAAGCATCCGCATCAATTTCCAAAGAACCGGCAGTGATGGTCATGGTCTTTTGGGCAATGGACACACCTTCAGCAGCTTTCAGATTACCGCCAGTAATGAGTAATGTACCATAAGTTGTTACAGTATCGTGTTCCATATCACTTAAAATACTGTTCTTCAAATCAGTACCTTCGATAATGGTCAGAGTACCTTTGTTTTCAATGTCTTCGGAAATTACTAATTTAGCCAAATCTGTGGTCAGACCACCTGTGGAAGCAATCTTCAAGATATTTTGAGTGATATTTGCTTTATTAGAAACTTCAGCAGTTACGGTTAAAGTACCTTTGGTTGCAGTTTCGCTATCTACAATGTCTTTCAACAAAGTGCCTGCACCTAAATTCAGTTCACCTGTATTAGTTACTTTATTGCCGATATTGGTTGCTGTAATGGTTAATTTGCCTTCGTTTTCAATAGTGTTTTCAACTTTGCCCTGAACATCAATGTTGATACTGTCCGCCAACTTCAATATACCGTTAATTCCTTGTAAAGTATGTTTGAATTCCTCTGCTGTGGATTCATTATTGCCAGTTAAGGACAAAGTGCCGTCATTAGTAATGATTTGGTTGCCAATAGTCAATTCGCTTAAAGCGGATTCCAAAACAGCACTGTCTTTAATGGTCAGAATTTGTTGGATAATGCCTTCGGTGTTGCTGAAAGTGCCTTCGCTTAATTCCAAAGTGCCGGCAGCAGTGCCGTTATTAGTAATTGTATAATCCAATACATTGGTTCCTGTAGTATCTTTGCCATTAAGTTTAACTGTACCCTTGTTAATCAAACTGGTGTCCAATTCAAGTTTTCCAACATTGGTATCTAATTCGCCTCCGGCATTGACAAGCAGTTGTTTCTGTTGAACATCCTTGTTTCCTGTATTCAAAATTGTGCCGGTTGCTACAGTAAGAACACCAGAACGAGAACCTTTATCAGCAGAATCAACAATACCATTGGGCAGTACCACAGAACCGCTTGCGGAAATAATCAGATTGCCTTTGTTTTCAATATCTTCTGTAATTGCCAAAGGCGCAATATCAGTGGTGAATGTACCGCCGGAAAGAATTTCCAATTTATTCTGCTTGATAAGATTTGCACTGTTGGTAACATTGCCGGAGATTGTTAAAGCACCTTCATTTTGTGCAAAAGATAAGTATTCAGTAATTTCTTCGGAATCAAGTTTATCTGTAATGTCCTGTGTAAGAACACCTTCGGTCAATTCTAATTTGCCGAAACTGAAAATCTCACCTTTAAGATTGTCGACATCTGCAACAACACTGCCGGTATTGAAGAGTGTTTCAGTGATAAGAGCGTTTGCATCTGTAGCATCTAAATTGGCTTTTTGTTCACCAAATGCCGCTACCAGCACATCAGTATTGACTACATTTTGCAAGGTGAGTTTTGCATCTCCTGTTACATAGGTAAGACCGGTGCCAGTTATACCATCAGTAATTACTTGTTCATCTGATTCTGTGCCGTAGAATCCCAGTATGCCGTTATTGGTAATGATTGAACCAACAGTAAGTTTTCCTGCATCAACTTTTACTGTACCGTTAATTGATAAATTCTTTTGGGTTAAGGACATACCGCTGTCCATAGCGAGAACTGCTCCTGAAGCAACATTTAAGTTGCCTGTAGCAGTGGTGGCATCAGAAATATCTGCCTGCATTGCAACAGTGCCATTCTCAATGAAGAGGTTGCCCTTATTGACAATTTCACTGCCAATAGTTGTGGTACCACCGGTAGTGATATTGAGCACGCCGCTGTTGGTAACAGCCGCTCCGTTGAAGCCATTGATTTCTGTCAAGCCCTTCAAAGTTAAGGTGTCAGATGTACGGACAGTAACACCTGCTTTATCATTACCCAAAAGTTTATAACTGTTTTGACCGTCAATAGTCAAATAACGATTAGATTTCGGTAAAACATTTTTATAATTTTCAAATGTTCCAAGTCCTGTAGAGTCATCTTCTGCTTTTTGACCATCAGCACCAACTACGTAATCCTCTTCCAAAATATATTGGTTACTGCTCTTCGTAGTAATAGTATCACCAGCATAAAGTGAATCTTTATAATCATCATCTTCATTAACATCAATATTCTGAATTACCTGACCCAAGCTAAAGCCACGCTCTTTGGTAACTTTAACCTGACCTGTTGTACCCTCTTGTTCAAAGACATATTTACTGGTGCTCAGATATACTTCTGTGCCATTGATTGTTACCCCAGTAATGTTATCCCCCTGTAACAAATCAATATAGACAAAGCTGTTCAAAGAGCCGTTCCAACCTTTTACAAGGTTGACATTATTGTCAAGGTCTAATACGGGAGCATTTCCCGTATCAATGCCGGCGAGTTTAATACTGCTGTATTGGGCAGTTATGTCATTTGTCACATCTACTGCACCATCTGCTGTACCAGTAAAGTTAACATCAATTGCCAAATTACCTTTACCTGATAATGTGCCAACAGTAATGCTCTTATATGTAGGTTCTGCAGAAGTCAAATCAAGAGTGCTTACTTCCGTTCCTTCAGTGTATAACCGCAAATCACCAATGGTCTTTTCGTTGCCGCCTGTAGCCAAGGTTGCACCCTTAGCGACTTCAATATCTTGATATTGCAAATCGGCATTTTTGCCTAAAGTGAATTTCTTACCTGCTGCAATCTTAACAGTACCATGATCGTCTGCTGTTGCACTAATTGCTTTGTTCCAAGTGCCGTCAGCGGTAAATTCTACTGTACCCGTATTTTCAAATTCACCGGCAATATTGCCTACAATTGCCTGTAAATTACCTTTGTTAATAACTTTACCGCTAATAATCTTACCGGATGCAGTATCAATTACTTTTGCCCCTTCAGCAATTTCAATTGTATTGGCAATAGTATTGCCAATTGTCAAACTATTGCTGTCAGTACTTTCAACCACTAATTTACCAGTACCGCTAAGTTTGTCGGACAAAGTGGCTGCAGCAGTAGTAAAGAGTGTTAAAGTACCGTCATTGCTGATTTCATCACTACCAACAGTTAAGTTGGTAATATTAGTTCTTAACTCTGCACCGCTTTGAATTTGTAAATCCTTTTGAATAATTTGTTTAGCAGAAGAAGTGCCATTGTCAATCTTGCCGCCGGAAACAATCAATTTACCTGTGCTACCATCAATTGCATAGCCCAAAGTAACACCGCCCGTAGTATTGACTTGCAATTCCAAAGTACCGTTATTTGTCAAAGCGTTAGATAAAGTGAGTTTTTCAATATTGGTTTTCAGTGAAGCATTTTGTTTAACTTCCAATTGTTTTTGGGTAATCGCTTTGCCGGAATCACCAATATTGGTAATTGTACCGCTGTTAATGATTAATTTGCCTGTCTTGGTTGTCTGACTATCTGTAATAGCATTTTGCAATGCGAATGTATTGGCCGTATCCAGTGACAAAGTACCTTTATTTTCAATAGCGTCAGTAATCGCCAGTTTATTGATGTATGTATCAAATTCCGCACCTGCGGCAATGGTCAAATCCTTTTGAGTAATGGTATTGGTGTTCTTCAAAATAACTTTGCCGGAGGAAATTGTCAAATGACCTTCTGCAGCATTAATATCTGTATCTGCTTCAATATCATATTCCAAAGTGGAACCGGTGTCAGTTCCTGACAAGTTCATAACATTGAGATTGGTCACTTCATTGCCAATATTGGCAACGCCAATTTCCAAAGTGCCTTTATTGAGAACAGTATTATTGAGTTTTGCATCTGTTGCAGTAACATTCAATTTAGCAGTATCATTTACTATTACATTATTGTCAACAAAATTATTAGCCGCTAATTTAACATTGGCATAAGCATCCATTTCAAATGTACCTGTACCAGTAATAGTATGGGCAAATTCTGTAGCAGTTGCGGACATGGATGTTCCGCCAGTTAATACTAAAGTACCTGCATTGGCAATCTCTGTATCTTTCAAGGTCAATTTATCCGCCTGCACAGTAAGTTTGCCGGCAATGTCAGTAATAGTTAAGGTTTTTTGTGTAAGAGCATTGCCGTTCATCTCAACTTCGGCTGCTCTGATCTTCATGGTGCCTTGTTCACTGACATTAGTAATATCAGCATTCATAACAACTTTACCGTTTGTAACAGTCAATGTGCCGCTGTTGCTGATGCCGCTGCCAAAGGTTGTACCGTCAGTCCTGCCGGCAATTACTAACTCGCCACCATTATTGACAGTAACCGCATTGCCGCTAAATCCGCTTACTTCTGCCAAATTCTTCAAAGTCAATTTGTCTTTATCACGAACAGTAATACCTAATTTGTTATTACTTGTCAAACTGTATGCACCGGCACCGTCAATAGTGAAATGACGGGCATTGGTAGGACTGAGTGTATTATCTGTTGTTGTATCATTAAGTTTATTAAATTCACCCAAGTCATCAGCAGTTACATAATCCTGGTCCAGAACGAACTGGCGGTTGCCGCTGTTAATGTTTTCCTGACCTGCATATTTAACTTCTGTACCAACATCTACACCGGCATTTTGAATAATTTGTGCCAAAGTGAAGCCGTTTTCCTTAGTAACACGAACCACACCGGAATTGCCGACTTGTTCAAAAATGTATTTGTATTGGGAATCATAGATGGTAATGCCTTGAATACTGAGGCCGGTAATTGGGTTGGAAGCATCAACTAAAGTAAGGTCAACAGATTTGTGTACTCCCTGTTGCCAACCGCTAATCAGATTAACCTTATCCAATGTCAAAGTAGTATCGGTGGTAACCAAACCTGCAGTAATCTTATCCGTGCTTGCGGTAATGCCATTCTTCGCATCCGTATCGCTCCAAGTTCCGCCGAACGCCACATCAATATTCAGTTTTGCACTGCCGCCCAAGGTATCGGAAACAACAATAATATTGTTGGCGCCGCCCGTGGCATTTCCTGTTTCTGTCAGAACAGTACTCATATTGATAATTGCATCAGTTGCATTCAACGAATATATGCTTAAGGCCTGGGCATTGAGCATAAGTTCTGCACCGCTTTCCAAAGCAACTTTTTGGTCGGACATGGTGCCACCGTTCATAATCAGTTGCTTGCCGGTTGCAACTTCAACATTACCACTTTCTTTGATTGCTTTAGACAATTTACCGTTTTCTATAAATCTTACTGTACCTTTATTGGTAACTTCATCGCCCTTAATATTATCTGCATCAATTTGCAGGGCGGCACCTTCAGCAACACTAATCTTGCGTTCAATGTCTTTTTGGGCAATGAGGGTAACGTCCTTTTCAATATTAACCCTGTTACTGATTACTTCAGTAGCAGTAATATTGCCGCCTGTACCATTGAATGTCAGAGTGCCTTCGCCAGTAACATTCTTATTAAAGGTTGCATCTTCATTTATATTCAGGGTGAGTTCGCCCTTATTGCTGATTTGGGTATCACCAATAGTTAAAGCGGACAAAGCGGTGGTCAGACCTGCTTTTTCGGCAATGGACAAACTCTTTTGACTGATTGTTTTGTCAGTATTCTTAATAATGCCGGAAAGAATGTTCAAGGAGCCGGTAGTACCGTTAAGATTATTTGCCAACTGGCTGCCGGTTGAAAGCCCTTTCAAATTCAAAGTGCCTTCATTAGTAACATTTGCATCTGTAATTTCCAAATCAGTGATATTGGCAGTTAAAGCGCCGGTGTTTTCAACATTTAAGGTCTTTTGAGTAATCTTTTCCCCTTCAGTAAGGGTTACTGCCCCATTAACATTCAAGATGCCGGTTTTTGTGCTGCCGATGTCAGTAATACTGTGCGCCAATGTGCCATCGCCTAAGTTAACAGTACCTGTGTTGGAAATATCATTGCCAACATTCTTGGCATCAACAGTTAACTGGCCGGCATTTGTAACCGCATTTTCTACGGCACCGGTAATCTTGATAACAGTGGTATTGTCAAGATTCAGTTTGCCGGAAATGCCGGTAATGCTATGCTCAAAGTCGTCGGTTGCAACGCCGCTGAAGTTCAAAGTACCGGCATTTTTGATTTCCGTATCAGTAATTGTCAATTGTGGCAGGGCGATGGTCAATGCCGTACCATTTGCCAATTCCAATGCCTTTTGACTGATGGTCTTAGTATTAGCATTAAATTGACCTTTAGCGATAACCAAAGTGCCAGTATCACCGGCAATATTATTAACTAAGTCATAGGAACTGTCGCTTTCCAAGACCAAAGTGCCGTTATCAGTAATTGTACCATTAGTAATAGTGATTCTGTTGACATTAGTGGTAAATTTGCCGCCAGCGTTAACAGTCAAATCCTGTTGGGTAATTGCCGCATTATTGGCAACAGTACCTAAAACTATTATTTCACCCTTGGCAGTTTCTGTACCGTTGCTGACATTCTGGGTTAATTCACCATCATTTAATTTCAATGTGCCTGTGTTGGTGACAACATTTTTCAATCCTGATGCATCAACAGTCAATGTTCCCGCATTTTGAACTTTGTTTTCAATGTTCTTGCCTTCGGCAACAGTAACTTTGGCATCTGTTGCATTAATCTGCAACAAACCTCTACCTGACAAATCTGTACCAATTTTAACATTATCGCCCTTCAGTATAAGGTTACCGTCATTGCTTAAGGTTTCACTGATGTCCATGTTGTTCGCATTGATATCCAAAGTGCCATCACCATTGATGGTCAAACTCTTTTGTTTCAATTCCTTATTACCGTTAAAGGTAACAGTTGCCTTGTCAATGATTACAGAACCGTTATATGTTCCGTCCGTACCGGTAAGGTCCGCATCCATGCTAATTGTTCCATTATCAAATTTGACAGTGCCTGCCTTGTTCAGTATGGCAGAAGCAATGGTCATAGTGCCGCTTCCGTTACTGATATTTACAGTACCGTTTTCGTTCTTAACGATATAGGAAGTAAAGTTCTTAATGGTGGTAATATTTTCCAAATTCAGAGTATAAGCCGCATTAATTTCAATACCGTCAATCCAGTTGCCGGTATCACCGTCATTGCCGCCCAGTAAAGGATGTACGCCGTTGCCTGTAATAGTAAGTTCACGGTAAGATTCCCCGGACATGGGTGTTAATCTGCCTAATGCCGTACCGGTAGTGGGTTCATGTTTTTCATTATAGTACCTTACCATGCTCTCCTGGTCATATACATCCTTGGTCAATTGATATTTTACAGTGGAACCGGGTTCTTCGCCTTCTTCCAAATCAAGTGCGCTTTGGGTGTTACGGATTACCTGTGCCAAACTCCAGCCGTCAAACTTCGTAACTTTAATGCTGCCCGCTTTTTCAGCATTATTTTCAAATCTGTAGCGGTAATCACCTAAAACGGTTGTGATGGCTTTATCGCCGAAAGTAACAGTAACATTACTGCCGGTAATCAAATCAATATAACCTACGCCCTTGGTCCCTAATGCACCTGCACCTTCAAACATACCATTGGTAATGTTGATTTCCTTCAAAGTAATAGTTCCGGTTGCATTGGTAACATGAATGCCATCCACCAAATCGCTTGCCACAGTTGTGCTGTCTTCCCTTAAGCCGCTTAAATCAACATCAAACATAATTTGACTGCCTTCTGTTGCAGTAAGAGTGCCTACGTCCAAAGTGGAATATGCACTGTTCTTCATATCCAAAACTGCGGCACTGTTTAATGTCAAAACATTTGCGCCTAAAGTATTGTCATTGGTGGTCAAGGTCTTGCTGCTGTTAACGGTAACATCCACATCTTGGAAAGCGGCGGTGCTGCTGCCGGAAGTGACTGCAATATCTGCATTCAATTCAACATTACCGGTACCGGTAACCTGTTTTGTGAAATTGCCGCCTTCAGTGATTTTCAGTTTGCCACGGTTTTCGGATTCGGTTTCCAGAACCACATTGCTGCCCAGGTTGGCAACACCAATTTCCAAAGTTGAGCCCGCATTAATTTCAATACCGCCTGTCTGAGTAATGCTTGCTTTGGCAAATACAGTATCAGTTCCTGTTCTGCCAATTTCCGTCTTGCCTGTGCCTTTTACTTCATAATCCAAATCACCGGCGCCTAAGGTTAAAATGCCGGCATTAGTAACTTCACCGCCCACATTATCCGCATCAATAATAAGGCCTGCACTTGCATTTACATTCATATTTTGAGAGATTTTTTCCTTGGCGGTGGTTGTCCCTGCACTTACCAGGACGGAACCTATGCCGGTTACTTTAGCGTCCAATGTACCGTCTTGGGTAAATTCCAGACCATTAGTAACACTGTTATAGATTTGCTTATCTATAATTATTAAGTTGTCCGCATCCGCAACTAATTTGCCTTTAACAATTTCCAAACTGTTCTGGGAAATTGTCTTGGCTGCCGTAACACGGACAGTATTGCCGTCAATAACCAGAGTGCCGTGCTCGCCGTCTTCGGAAGAACCGTTAATGTTATTTTGTAATGTTATATCTTCAGTACCTTCAAAAGTTAAAGTACCAAAGTTCATAATATCGTTGATTTCAGTTATGTGCAATCTCTCCAGAGCAATCTTCAGGGACGCCCCCTGGTTAATCTGCAATTTGTCTTGCGTAATTCCAGTAGTTTCGGTTGCACTTATGTCATTTACATCTACATTCCCTTGAATAATGGTTGTACCTTTACCGGTTGCAGCACCATTTGTAATATTCTTGGACAAGGTGCCGTCATAGAGATTCAAAGTTCCTGTATTGGTTACCGCACCGCCCACATTGGTGGCAAGAATATTAACAGTACCCGCATTGTCAATTGTGTTGTTAATTGCTTTGTTTGTCACAGTGGCAGTCAAAGTGCCTGCTGCAAGAACATTATCCGCATCAATTACTTCTTCACCTTTGACTACAACTCTGTTGGTAATGGTTTCCAAAGCATTGATTTGTGCCGCATTATCAATATACAATGTACCTTCTGCTGTATTAACCTGATATTTCAAATCACCGGCACCGGTAAGGGTCAGATTGCCCTTGTTTTCAATTTGGGTGGCAGTCAAACTGATGGTGTTGACACCAGTAGTAACATTTGCACCATTGTCAACAATCATTCTTTCCTGTTTAATCTGCTTGTCGCTTGTGTTGGTAAAGTGGCCGGAAACAAATTCCAAATCGCCTGTCCTGACTTCTTTACTGTCAACAATATTATTGGCCAGATTAGCGGCGCTGTCCTCTGAACCGCCTCTCAATTGCAAAGTGCCTGCATTGGAAATATCTGCAGCACTGATTATCAAATTATCCAGTAAAGCATTGAGTTTGGCAGTTTCACCGGTAATGCTCAAATTCTTTTGGGTAATCTTGACAGTGTCCGCTACATTTACGGTACCGCTGATTCTTACGCTGCCTGCGGAAGCGGTTGCACCGGAACCGTCAGAAATATTATGTACAAGATTCGTATCGGAACCGCTGGATAATTCTACTGTGCCGGTGTTAGTAACATCAGCATTTATGTTACCTACCAAGGCCTTTAAGGTACCAGCGTTAGTAATGCTTGTCCCAACAGATACCCCATCGGAAGCAACTGCCAGTTTGCCGCCTTCGGCGTTGGCAACAAGGGTTGCACCTTCGTTGACAATGACATTATTCCCAATGGCACGCAAAGCGTTTACGGTGCCTGTGCCGGTTACAACAAAGTTACCGGTACCGGTAATACCGTTTTGCAAGTCGCCTGTTTCACCGGCAACAGCATTCATGGTAATGGTGCCCTGGTTGGAGATAGTATCGGATGCAACATTACCAATGACCAGTTTGCCTGCATAAATATTCAAATTGGCACCGGTTTCAAGGGTAAGCGCTTTTTGTTCCAAAGAATTACTGCTGAGATTGTTGTCCCGTTTCATATTCAGTGTTGCATTTTGTTTAATGGTCAAGGAACCGCTTGACCTGCCCGCATCGGATGTAATGTTATTTTGCATCGTAACAGTATTGGCAACAGTCAAACTGCCCGTACTGTTGATACTGTCCTTAATGGTTGTCGCTTTGGTTGTGTCTGTGGAACCGACAATGTTTACAGTACCTGCGTTAATAATGAAGTTACCGTCAAATCCTTCAATAGTAGCCAGTCCCTTTAACGTGAGTTCGTCACCGGAACGGAGAACTGCACCTTGATAACTGTTACCAAAGATATTGGCTTTATTCTGGCCGTCAATAACCATCTTACGGTAATTGGCACGCCATGTTGCTTCACTTGTTCCATCTGCTGAATCCTGTTTCAGGCCGCTGAACATTCCGAAATCATCCGTTGTAACGTAATCTTCTTCCAAAGTGTATTCGGTAACTGCGGAACCGCCGGTAACAGTATCGCCTGCCAGATAATATACGCCGGGTTTCTTTTCAACATCTTTATTTTGAATAACTTCACCAAGGGTGAATCCCTGCCCTTTGCTTACTACAACCTTGCCGCCTCTGCCTTCTTCTTTTTGCGTAAATTCATAAGCATAAGCGCCACGATATACTGTTGTGCCTTCAATAGTAATGGCATCATCACCAGTAATCTCAACCAAGGTTATTTCACGGCTGCCGGAACCGCCGGACCAACCGCTGATAAAGTTGATTCCTTCCAAGGAAAGTGTTGTTCCTGCGGCAACACCTGCTTTGGCAACAATTGTATCAGTAGTAACATCAATAACGGTTGTTGAGCCGGAGCCGGAAGAACCGCTGAAGGCAATATCAAATTTCAAAAGTGCCTTGCCGCTTAAGGTATTTTCTAAAGTAAGTGTATTGTTGGGAGCGGCAGTTCCGCTGCTGACTGTACTCATATCCAGTACTGCGGTATTGCCGGTGCCTAATTCCAATTTTTGGATTGTGAGATTATTGTTGTTAAGTTTGAAGGTGGCTCCGTCTTTGACACGGAAGTTCTGGGTGTTGACTACACTTGTGGGAGCAATCTGCAAGGAGCCGCCGGCAATTTCCAGCCATCCAACTTCATGCTCATTTAAGTCGGAAGCAACCTGCTGGTTCAACTCTTCGTTGTCTTTGGTGAAGATTATGGTGCCACGGTTATTAACATTGTTGCCGAGAACTGTTTCGCTTTGCTTGCTGATATTTGCCGCAGTAACAGTTACTCTTGCACCCTCTTCCACATTCATGAAGCCCTCGCCATTTAATTTTTCTTCCAAAATGCCTTCGCCTTTGAAATAGATATTACCGTTGTTGGTAATGGTTGCACTGCCATTACTGATGTCCAAATCATTGGCATTGACTGTGAGTTTCGCCCCGCTGTCAATAGTGAGGGTGCTTTGGTGAATTTGTTTCTTCTGTTCACCATCAGTGGTATTTACCACATTACCTTGGACAATAACAGTACCTGCCTCATCTCCATCCTTACCGATGGAAGAGCCAAGTGTGCCGTCTTTCAGTTGAATGGTGCCGTCATTGATAATGGCATTAGTAATCTGAATATCGTCCGCACGGACGGTCATGGTCTTATTTTCTGCCACGGACAAATCCTGTTGGGTAATGGTCTTGCCTTCATTAACAACAAGGTTGCCAGTGACTTTAACTTTGCCTGAACCGGCAGTATAAGTAGTAGCATCATCATCACCAACTGTCTTGGTTTCAGAAATGGTATCATTCAATGTGCCGCCATTCAAAATCAATGTGTTGGTGGCATTGTAAATGCCCAGGGTGGAAGCCAGGTCAGAAGCATTGGCGGCAACAGTTGCATTTGCCGGACTGTCGCTGATAATAATCTTGCCGCCGGTAATCTTACTGCCATCTGCCAATACTCTGCCGTCAGTGGTTGTACCGCCAACCAATTCAACAACACCGTTAGCATTGTCATTAATCAGTCCGCCCACATTATCCGCATTGATAATCAGTTTGTCTTTTGCGGATTTGATGATGATATCTTGTTGAATCAGTTTGTCGTCTGTGGTTGCAGTAATAATAGTACTGCCGGTTGTTACGGAGTCATCACCAATCTGCACAGTGCCGCCACCGCTTACGGAAGCAGTAAAGATGCCGCTCTTAACTTCAACACCTCTTACTGTTGTTATGGTGGTAGTGCTGTCACCGGTCAGGCGGAGACCGGCAGATGCATTATTGACAATATCCGATGCATCTGTAGTAGGATTATTGATATCCAATGCCCCTGCATTGGTCAACAAGTATTTGCCGCTGTTGATGGTCAGTTTCTTTTGGGTAATAGTTTCACCATTTGTACCGTTAGTGTTTTCCACATTACCGTTAATAATTACCGCTCCATCAGTACCTGTTATGGATGATTTCAATACGCCGTCATTAAGGGTGATTTCGCCTGCGTTCTCAATAATCTTGGTGATAACAATGTCATCGGCATAAACATTCAGTTTTTTGCTAGCATTAACATTCATAGTGTCAACGGTAATGGTCTTTTCTTTGGTAACAGTCACATCACCATTAATGGTAACATTGTTACCTGTACCTGCTGTTATTGTTCCGGCATTATTGTTGCTGCCGCTGATAAAGTCAGTTACAGTGCCGCCGTTCAAAATAAGTGTTTGATTATCGTTTATATCAATACCTTTAGCAGATTGCAAATCATTGGCATTGGCTGTAATTGCATAGTTACCCGTTACATTGCCGCCAATAATAATCTTGCCACCGGTAATGGTTTCACCAGTATCTAATGTATCATTGTTTGCACCATCAGAACGAAGTTCAACTATGCCTGCATTGGCAATAGTATTGCCAATATTGTCAACATCAATGATTAATCTGTCAGTTGCTTCTTTAATTGTAATTGCCTGGGTTATTACTTTGCCTGCAGTGGTAGCAGTAACGGTGGACGCATTGCCGCTGCCATCGCCAATCTGAACCTTGCCTGCAGTGCCGCCAGTGATGCCTACGGTAAGAGTTCCTGCAGTTAAACCATCAGCAGATAAATCAACACCAGTTTTGCCGGTCAGGATGATATTACCTGTATTAGTGATTTGAGTATCGGTCAAACTGATAGTGCCTGCATCGGTGGTAAAGGTTGCACCAGCACCAACAGTTAAGGATTTTTGACTAATTGTCAAGTTTTCCGTATTAGTAATTGCCTGGTCAGCCAAAACTTGGAAATGACCCGTCCTGTCAGTTGACGAATCAAATACTTTGGACTTAAGATTACCGCGTTTTAACTCCAAAGTACCCCTGTTGTCAATACCATCAGCAATTACCAAGTCCTCAACAAAGGCATTGACCCTACTGCCTGCTTCTACGGACATATCTTTTTGGGTAATGGTCTTGCTTTCGGTTACAGTAATACGACTGTTACCAACTACCTTTACTGTACCATTAGCACCGGTAACTTTTCCTTCTGTATCCAAACCGCCGGAAATAGTATCAGTTAAGGTATCTCCATCCGTATCATAAGATTTCAATGTTAAAATGTTATTGGCATTAGTAATACCTTCTGTGGAATGCAAGTCGTCGGCATAAGCAGTTACATTGCCTGCCACTTCAATCTTGCCGCCGGTAATGGTCATGCCGAGGGTCAAATCATCACCATTATTGCTGTCAGCACGGAATTCCACTGTGCCTGCATTGGCGATAGTGTTATTGATATTATCAATGTCAATAATCAATCTGTCATAACTGTTCTTGACAGTGATTGCCTGGTCAATCAGTTTGCCTGCAGTGGTGGCAGTAACGGTGGACGCATCGCCGCTGCTATCACCAATCTGTACTGTGCCTGCAGTGCCACCAGTAACATAAGTAATGCCAACAGTAAGAGTTCCTGCATCAAAACCAGTTCCAGTGAGAGTAACATCCTCTTTGCCGGTCAGGATAATATTGCCTGCATTTGTGATTTGGTTATCGGTCAAACTGATAGTACCCGCATCGGTGGTAAAGGTTGCGCCATCTCCGACTGTTAAGGATTGTTGTTGGATTGTCTTATTGGAAGTGTTAGTAATGGTTTGACCGGCAAGAATGTTTGTGACACCGGCTGTATTATAAATCTTGGATTGAATGTCACCGCCCTTTAATTCCAAAGTGCCGGCATTGTCAATGCCTTCAGCAATAACCAGATCGCCTACAGCCGCATTTACGGTACTGCCTGTTTCAACAGACATATTCTCCTGGGTAATGGTCTTGCCCGCATCAACTGTAATTTTGCTGGTGCCAACTACTTTAACTGTACCATTAGCACCGGTAATGGTGTCAATTAAGGTATCTCCATCTGTACCTTCAGATTTCAATGTTAAGGTTTTATTGGTATTAGTAATGCCTTCCGTGGAATGCAAGTCGTCGGCATAAGCAGTTACATCGCCGGCCACTTCAATCTTGCCGCCGGTAATGGTATTGCCATTAGCCATGACAGTTTCTGCACCGTCACCACGTTTTCTCAATTCAACGGTGGCTCCTGTATTGGTAACATCACCTTCAATATTATCTGCATTGATTATAAGTTTGTTGCCGGACTTAATCAGGATGTCCTGACTAATCTTTGCGTTATCCGTAATGGCTGTAATAACCGCAAGGTCAGTACCGTTACCGATTTGAACAGTACCAATTACAGGATTTTCACCATCCGTACCGCTGATAACCCTTCCGGTAAAGGTGCCTGTACCGTCTTCAATACCGGTAAGTACCAGTCCGTTAACAGTTTTATTAACAATAGCATTGGCAATATGCAATGTATTGGCATTGGTGGTCAAATGTGCATCTGTGTCTATGAGCAAATCGGTTTGAGTGATGTTCTTATTTCCGGTGTTGGTAACATCAAACCCGCTCATAACTGTTGTATCACCGCTGCCTTTGATTTCAGAAATCAGGTTGCCGCCGTTTAACTGCAAGTGTCCTGTATTATCAACTGCTTCACTAAGTTTAAGGTCTTTAGCATAAACATTAACGGTCTTGTCAGCCGCAATGGTCATAAGTTTTTGCTCAATTGATTTATTTTGAGTAACAATCAAATTGCCGATAACCGCTACGGTACCATTAATGCCGGAGATTGCATCAATTAAAGTGTCTGTCCCGTCAGTGCCTGCTGTTAAGGTCAATGTACTATCTTCATTGATAATGCCTTCTGTGGAATGTAAGTCGTCGGCATCTGCAGTTATGTCGCCGCTGATAATGATAGTACCGCCGGTAATGGTGTTGCCGGACGCTAATGTAGTTGTTCCATTGTCTTGACGTTGCAACAATTCTACAATACCGGCATTGGCGGTATCACCATTCAAATTATCGGCATTCACCATGAATCTGCTGTTTTCAGTAACTTTTACTAATTGGGCAATAGTAACGCCGTCCACCCTGTTGCGGACAATTGTTGCATCCGTGCCGTTACCGATTTGGATGGAACCGTTGCCTATAACTGTGGATGTAAATTCACCTGTAGTTTTTGTATCACTAATAGTACCTGTCAAAATCAAACCATCGGTTGTGCTGTTGCTAATTGCATTAGTAATATGCAAATTAGCCGCATCAGTGGTCAAATAAGCATTTTCCTCAATAGTCAAGTCCTTTTGAACAATGTTTTTATGACCGGTATTGGTTACTGCAAATCCGCTCAAAACTGTGGTTGTACCAGTATTATTTTGAATTTCAGAAACCAGATTTCCGCCTTCTAAATTCAACTGTCCGGCATTATCAATACCATTAGTCAATACCAAATCTTTAGCATAGGCAGTAACTGTACTGCCTGCCGCAATGGACATGGCTTTTTGGGTAATGGTCTTGTCTTCTGTGACGGTAATGGTGCTGTTGCCAATCACTGCCACCTTGCCATTAGCACCGGTAATGGTATCGTTCAATACATCCCCATTATCACCATTGGACTTCAATGTTAAGGTATAATCTTCAGCATTGGTAATACCTTTATTGGAAGCCAAATCGTCAGCATAAGCAGTTATGTTGCCGCTGATAATGATGTCACCGCCGGAAATGGTCTTACCAAGTCCCAAGTCAGTAGATGAACTGCCGTTTTGCAACAATTCTACAGTACCATAGTTAGTTGTTACACCGCCTAAGTTGTCGGCATTCACCATAAATTTGCTGCCCTCGGTAACGCTTACCAACTGGGTAAGTGTTTTGCCGCTCTCTTTGGCACGGACAATGGAATGATTGTCTGCAGTACCGATTTGGATGGAACCGGGAGTGCCTGATTCGTTTTCAACTGTAGCTGTAAATTCACCTGTATCTGTTGTAGTATCAATAGTACCTGTTAATACCAAACCGTTTTCAGCATTATTACTAAGTTTGCTGGAAATGATTAAAGTATTGGCATTGGTAATAAGTTGGGCGCCGGCATTGATAGTTAAATTGGTCTGTTCAATGTTTTTGTCGCCTGTATTAGTAATTGTCTGATTAGCATTAATTTCTGTATTGCCACCGCCATGAACGCCGGATACCAAGTTGCCGGAATTCAGTTTTAAGATACCTTCATTGGCAATGCCATCAGTAATAACCACATCAGCAGCATATACATTGACAGAAACACCGTCTGCAATACTCATCTTATTTTGGATAATGGTGGAACCCAGATTAACTGTCATATCACCAATTACTTCCACTGTGCCATTGGTTGCTTTGTCACCTGTAACAGCAGCGGTTATAGTATCGGTCAAATTACCTGCTTTCAAGATTAAGGTGCTGCCGTCAGTGTTAGTAATGCCGCCTGTGGATTTCAAATCATCCACATCCGCAGTTACTTTACCACCACTGACAACAATCCTGCCGCCGGTGATGGTACTGTCTTCAGCAAGAATCCTGCCATCACCATCTTTACCAACCAATTCTACAGTTCCGCCATTGGTATTGGTGATGGTGCTGCCCACATTGTCCGCATTAATCTTCAGATAGTCCTCAGCACCGCCACCCATAGTAATCCTTTGAGTAATCTTGTTACCGTTCTCGGTTGCCTGAATCTTGGCAACAATGTTATTACTGTCCGCATCTTTAGTGCCGCCAATTTGGATGCCGCCTTCACCGGTTACGGCAGCAGTAAAGATACCGTCATTGGTAATTGAAGAAGCGGTGTCTTCAAAATTACCTGTCAAAATCAAAGTGCCGTCATTGGTAACACCATCGGAAATATTCAATACACCGGCATTGGTGCTGAATATTGAACCGGTTGTAATTTGTAACGCATTTTGTGTAATAACTTTGTCCCCGCCATTGGAAACATCGCCGGTAATAATGGTCTTCGCCAAGCCAATATTATCAGTAATTGTATCCTTATTAATACCGGTGGTAATAGTTCCTGTAGTCAAATGCAAAGTACCGTTATTGAGTATATTGCTGTCAATATCCACATTGTTGGCACCGATGGTCAGAGCAGCACCTTTATTGACCGTCAAATTCTTCTGAACAATCTTATTGGTGGTGCCGGCATCAACAGTACCTGCAATGATTACGGAGCTGGTAGTACCTTGGCTCAAATCTCCTGTATCACCAATAGCGCCGCTGATACTTGCGGACAAGTTGCCGCTACCGGTCAGAGTGAGGGTGTTTGCCGCATTGATAATGCCTTGATTAATGGCAGTTCCTGCAGTGGCGGCAAAGTTAGACACATCGCCACTGATATTACCGGCAACAATAATTCTGCCACCCGCTATCTTATTGGTTAATACAGTATTATCTTTGCGTAATTCTACAGTACCTGTATTGGTAACTGTGCCGCCGATGTTGTCGGTGTTAATGATTAATTTGTCGTTAGCAGTAGTAATCAGGATATCTTGCCCAATGGTTCTGCCTTCACCAACAGCGGTGATGGTAGCGGCTGTAGTACCATCGCCAATCTTTACAGACCCTTTAGTAACTTCATCGGTTGTGGAATCTGTATAATTAATTACTTTACCTGTAAATACACCATCATCGCCTGTACCTGTCAATACCAAACCGTCTTTATTCATATTGACAATGTCTGTGCTGATGTCTAATGCCTTTGCCAATGTGGTCAAGGAGGAGTTGGTATTGATTGTCAAGTAACCTTGTTGAATGTTCTTATTTTGATTGATGATTGCACCAGTTATAGTGGTGGTGCCGGTGCCGGTAATATTAGTACCTAAAATACCGCTTACGCCTTGGGTCAAACTCAAAGTGCCATCATTATCGGTGGAACCTGTGTTGGTAATAATCTTGTCCGCACCAATCTTCAAAGAACCGCCGCCTTGAATGGTAACTGTATCTTGGGTAATGGATTTGTCCGCCGCATTGGCATCACCGGTAATTACTAATGTACCTGCATCGCCGTAAATGCTTGCACCCAAAGTGCCGTTTCCAGTCAAAGTTAAGGTATTTGCATGTTCATTGTAAATGCCGGAGGATGCTTGTAAATTGGCAGCAGTGGCGCTGATATTGCCTTCCACATTGATTCTGCCGCCGGAAATAAGGCCGCCTAAAGTTGTAGTTGTGGCAGTGCTGTTCTCACGGAGTTCTACAATGCCTGCGTTTTGCACTCCGCCAGTACCGACATTATCGGCATTGATAACCAAAGTGTCGCCCGTGCCGCTTAAAATAATCTGCTGATTAATCTTAGCATTATCTTTAATTGCGGCAATGGAACTGCCTTCCGCAATCTTGATGGAGCCGCCGCCGGTTACACTTTCATCAAAGTAACCGGTGCTTGTATCAAGAATGTTGCCATCAGTATCTTTTGTAATTTCACCGCTTAATACCAAGCCCTGAGCGGCATTGTTGGTAATGCCACTTTCAATATTTAGGAGATTTGCCTGGGTGGTTAAGGATGAACCTGATTGAATTTCTAATTCATCTTGAGTAATGTTCTTCTTATCGTTATTTGTTACACCGCCTTCAATTACGGTTGTACCTTCGCCGGTAATAACCGTACCCAAATTGCCTGCAGTCAAGGTCAGAGTACCTGCGTTGGCGGTGGAGCCGTCATTGGTAATAATCTTGTCCGCACCAATACGTAATTTGCCCGTATCTTGGATTTCTACTGTTTTCTGGGTAATGGTCTTGCCGTCAGCATCAGTAGCGCCGGTAACCACCAATTTGCCCGCACCGCTGATATCACCGAGCAATGTGCTGGTGCCGCTGCCGGCGGACAGGGTTAAGGTATAAGTATTATTTTGAATACCGTTCAGGGATGCCAACTGGGATGCGGCGGCGGTAACATTGCCGTCGATGATAATGGTGCCGCCGTTAATAACACCTTTCGTACCCATTGTTGAAGTTGTAGCAGTTGTATCTAAACTGTTGCCACGGAGTACTACAGTACCGGCATTGGTTACCGCACTGTTCAAAGCATCTGCACGGATAATCAATTTGTCATTAGCCGTGGTGAGAGTAATGTCTTGGGAAACAACTTGACCCGTAGCCAGCATAGCAATGGTATTTTCAGAAACACCGTCACCAATCTTAATGCTGCCAATTACCGCATTTCCTTCAGTGTCTGTACCATTGCTAACGGAAGCAATGAAATTGCCTGTACCGGTCAAAGTTTCTGCATTTTCATTATCTATAGTACCGGTCAGTACCAAACCGTTCTTTTGGGCATTGGTAATATTAGCAATATCCAATCGGTCTGCATCGGTTATTAAGGATGAACCAGATCCGATGGTCATAGCAGATTGGGCAATCAATTTTTTGCCTGTATTGGTAACAGCACCTTCAATAATTGTTGTGCCGTCACCAGAAATTTCTGTTCCCAAATTACCTTCGGTAATAGTCAATTCGCCCGCATTGGAGGTGGAACCTGTGTTGGTAATAATCTTTTCCGCACCGATACGCAGTTTGCCGGTGCTTTCAATGGTGACAGTATTTTGTTCAATGGACTTGTCGGCGGCATTCGCATTTCCTTTGATAATCAATGTGCCGCCATTGCCGCTAATATTATCACCTAAAGTGCCATTTCCACTTAAGGTTAAAGTATTACTTGTATTGATGATTCCATTGGTGGATTGCAGTTGGTCTGCGGTTGCAGTAATATTGCCTTCAATATAAATCTTGCCGCCGTTGATCATACCGCCTAAGGTGGTTTCGGTTGTACCGTCTTGTTGCAATCTTACAATATTATTGTTGGTTACAGTAGCACCGATATTGTCCGCATTGACAATGAACTCGGAATTATTGGTTACAGTCATAGCGGCAGCAATAACTTGATTACTTGTAGTTGCGGAAACAACAGATGCAGTGCCGTCACCAATCTGCACTTTGCCTGAACCATCCACTTTAGCGGTGAAGTTGCCCGAAGTAGAACCACTTGCATTAGTACCGGTCAAAATTAATGTACCGGTTGCAGTAATCCCATCAGCAATGGTCAATAAATTGGCATTGGTGGTCAAACTTGCGCCGGAATTGACGGTCATTGCCTTTTGGGCAATGGTCTTATCCGTATTGGTTACAGTACCGCTGATTGTAGTTGTGCCTGTGCCGCCAATATTTTCAGACAGAGCGCCGCTGGTCAAATTCAAAGTGCCGGCGTTGGCAATGGCATCAGCAGTAATATTCACATTGCCTGCACCAATAGTCAAATTGCCTGTGGTTTCTGCTATTGTCAAACTGTTTTCAGTAATAACCTTATCTTTGGCATCAACAGTGCCGCTGACTTCAACTTTACCTGCATTGTCTTCTGCAGTACCGATATTGACTTTAATTTCGCCACCGTTCAAAGTGAGGGTCTTGTCAGCAATAATACTGATTGCGTTATCAGCAGCCAAGTCAGTAGCATTGGCAGTAACATCACCGGCAATAACAATCTTGCCGCCGGTAATGGTCTTGCCTGAAGTTAAATCATCACCATTTGCACCATCAGCAGTGATTTGAACAGTACCATAGTTAGTAATGGTGGCGCCAATATCATCCGCATCAATAATCAGTTTATCGGTTGCAGTGGATACTTGCATCTTCTGGCTGATGGATTTTTCGGCAGTAATAGTATTTCCAACAGTTGTACCATCACCAATCTTTAACATACCGTCACCAGTTACAGTGGCATTGAATGTGCCTGTGCCATCAGTTGTTGTGCCGGTCAAAATCAAGTCGCCGGTTGCAGTAATGTTATCAATGATTAAATTATTTGCATTAGTTGTGAAAGAGGAGTTGGCAAGAATATCCATACTGCTTTGAGTGATATTCTTTTTGCCGGTATTTGTTACGGCGCCTTCAATAACTGTCTTGCCTGTTGCGGCAGTACCTTGTGTAATTACGGTATCAAGATTGCCTGCAGTAATTGTCAAAGTGCCATCGTTGATTGTGGAACCGTCAGCGGTGGTAATCTTTTCCGCACCGATCCGCAAAGAACCGCCATTTTCAATAGTGATGGTCTTTTGGGCAATGGAATATTCGCCGGCATCCGCAGCACCGGTAACAACCAAAGCACCGTTTGCACCGCTGATATTGTCACCTAAAGTGCCGTCCCCTGTTAAAGTTAAGGTATTATTGTCTGCATTGATAATACCGTTATTGGATTGTAATTGGGCGGCAGTGGCAGAAATGTTGCCGTCAATAATAATCTGCCCGCCAGTAATCTTGCCGCCTAAAGCGGTTGCGGAAGAGCCATTTTGTCTTAAGGTTACTTTACTCTTGTTATCAACAGCCGCCCCAATATTGTCCGCATTGATAATCAGTTCGGAACTCGTACCAACAGTCATTGCGGCAGCAATGGTTTTGCCACTTTCTGTTGCGGTAATCTTGGCAGCGGTTGTGTCAGTGCCAATATACACTTTGCCTGTGCCAGTTACAGCGGCAGTAAAGTTGCCGGTAGTGGCAGCATCAGTGCCGGTCAAAATCAAGTCGCCGGTTGCGGTAATCGTTCCATTGATACTTAATGTATTGGCATTAGTAGTCAAACTCTTGCCGCCATTGATGGTCAGGGCATTTTGAGTTATGATCTTACCATCCGTGTTAGTCACCTTGCCGTCAATAATGGTTGTGCCACTGGATGTTGTTGATGTCTGATTAATGTTAGTATTCAAGTTGCCGTCGGTAGTTAAGGTCAAAATACCATCGTTCACAGTATCGGTTTGAGTAATAATGTTTTGCGTGCCAATCTTTAAGGAGGCGCCGGAATTAACTTTTACGCTGTTTTCAGTAATGGTCTTGGCTTTGGCATCTACTGTGCCGGCAATGACTACATTACCTGTATTCTCAGTTGCATTGCCAATATTGTCAAGCAATTCACCATCTTTCAAGGTCAATGTCTTGCTGTCGGCAATGGTAATGCCTGATGTGGAAGCCAAATCCGCAGCATTAGCAGTAATATTGCCGTTCACAAGAATCTTGCCGCCGGTAATGGTGCTGCCGCTTGCCAAAGTTGTACCGTCTTTTTGCAGTTCTACAGTACCGCCTTTTGTATTGGTGACATCACCTGCCAGATTATCCGCATTGATAATCAATTTGCTGTTTGCAGTGGCAATAACAATGTCCTGACTGATGGTTGCATCATCAGTAATTGCAGAAACAGTTGCCGCATTAGTTCCGTCACTAATCTGAATATTGCCTGTGCCGGCAACTTTTGCAGTAAATGCCCCTGTAGTATCTGTACCGGTAAGCACCAGACCGTTAACCGCATTGTTAGTAATTGCAGTACCAATAGTCAATAAGTAAGCATCGGTGGTCAGGGATGCGCCGGATTTAATCAGCATGGTATCTTGAGCAATGGTCTTGTCAGAGGTTACCGCACCGCTGATTTGGGTTTCGCCTGCACCATCAATAGCGGCGGACAATGTGCCTGCGGTCAATTCCAAAGTGCCGGCGTTAGCAACTGTGCCAGTGGTAAGAGTCATGCTTGCGGCACCAATCTTTAAGGATTTGCTTGCATTAACAGTCAGGTCATTGGCAGTAATGGTCTTGTTCTTATTATCTGCATCAACTGTACCATCAATTACTACAGAGCCGGTGCCTGTAATTATATCTTGCATTACGCCGGTAGTAGCATCGCCGGTTAAGGTTAAGGTCTTATCTGTGCTGATAGTAATGCCTGCGGTGGAAGCAAGGTCTTTGGCATTGGCTGTTACATTTTCTGCAACGGTAATCTTACCGCCGGTAATGGTCTTGCCGCTTAATAATGTACCTTCACGGAGTTCAACTTCGCCGCCCACACCGTCATCAATAGTGCCGCCAATATTATCAGCATCAATGATTAATTTACTGCTATCTTTGCCGATAATGATATTCTGACTAATGACATTATCAGTCAATATTGCAACTGTAGCAGCGGTAGTGCTATTACCAATCATAATACTGCCTGTGCCGGTTACCTTAGCGATAAATACGCCTGTGCCGACATCAGAACCGTCAACTGTTCCCATGAGAACTAAACCGTTAGCGGCATTATTCTTAATGCCGTCAGTTGTATCATCAATGGACAAGTAACTTGCGTTGATGGTCAAACTGGAGCCGTCATTGATGAGCATGGTGTTCTGTTTGATTTGTTTATCAGAAGTAACTGCACCGGTGATTTGGGTTTCACCCTTGCCATTGGTATTGGTAATTGCAGATGCCAATGCGCCTGCAGTAAGTTCCAAAGTACCATCGTTCGTAACGGCATTGGTGCTTTGAATATCAGCAGCGGCAATCTTCAAGGATTTACCTTCGTTGACAGTTACATTTTTAGCGACAATTTTCTTGTCATTGGTCTTGGCATCAATAGTACCGTTAATAATCACTGTGCCTGTTGCACCGGTAATGTTATCCAACATTACGCCATTGGTTGCATCACCAACCAAAGTCAAAGCATAAGTACCAGTATCACTTATAGTAATGCCTGCTGTGGATGCCAAATCGGAAGCGGTGGCGGTTACGTTGCCCGCAATAACGATTGTACCGCCGGTAATGGTGTTGCCCGCTGTCAAGTCATCTCCCTGTTTACCATCAGAACGGAGTTCAACTGTACCATTATTTCTGTTATCAACTTTTGCACCAATATTATCTACATCAATAATGAGTTTATTGGTTG
This sequence comes from Acidaminococcaceae bacterium, assembly GCA_045598345.1. Classification (GTDB taxonomy): domain Bacteria; phylum Bacillota; class Negativicutes; order Acidaminococcales; family Acidaminococcaceae; genus Phascolarctobacterium_B. The sequence goes on from JAZLLX010000093.1 coordinate 85,220, forward strand.
CAGCAGCAATAATAATATCCTGCCCGATAACTGCATTTTCAGTTAAAGCAGTAATGGTTGCGGCATCTGTACCGTTACCAATCTGAACAGTGCCCGCGCCGGTAACTGCAGCGGTGAATGTGCCAGTATCACCTTCTGCACCTGTTAATACCAATCCCTGAGCAGAGTTATTAGTAAGGATGGTATTGATAGTCAAGTTGCCTGCATCAGTAGTCAACTTGGAACCTTCACCGATAGTTACCTTATCCTGAGCAATGGTCTTGGCGGAAGTAACTGTACCGATAATCTTTGTTTCACCTTTATTGGCTGCACTTTGAGTAATAGCAGAAGCCAACGCACCGGTTGTTAATTCCAAAGTACCGTCATTGGTAAGAGTTGTAACAACTGCTTTATCCGCTGCAATCTTTAATGTATTAGATTCATTAACTTTTAAGGTATTGGCAGTAATGCCCTTTGCTAATTTGTCCGCATCAATACTGTTGACGGTAGTGCCGCTGCCAATTTCAACAGTGCCTGTACCGCCGCTAATATTATCTTGGAGAATGCCTGTATCACCTGTGCCAAGCAAATTCAATGTATAAGTGTTATTACTGATAGTAATACCTTCGGTGGAAGCCAAATCATTGGCATTAGCGGTTACATTACCTGCAATGGTAATTGCCCCACCCTGAATAGCACTTTCTGTTACAGTAGTCGCTTTCTCTAATGTACCTTCACGAAGTTCTACAATATTGGAATTGGTTACTTTATTCTTTAAGTTACCTGCGGCGATAATGAGTTTGTCGCCTGCACCCATCATAAGAATTTCATTGGTAATTGCTTTGCCATTTGTTATTGCAGTAATTGTTGTTGTCGCTGTGCCGTTACCAATTTGCAATACGCCTGTACCCGCAATGCCGGTGGTCAATGTGCCTGCCTCATCTGTGCCCAGTAAAATCAGACCTTTTTCTTTATCATTGGTAACAGTTGTAATGCCATTTAATTCTTCAGCATTGGTAGTAACTTCACCGTCAGTAATGGTCAATGCACTTTGGGTTATATCAGCACTTGTATCAATAGCAACTTTTGCACCATTAACAGTCAGAGTGCCGGATGTACCGGAAATAGTGCCTTTGATGGCAACATTGCCCTGTTTGAAGTCAACAGTACCGTCATTAGTAATAATCGCTGTACTATTGATATTTGTATTGCCGGAATTATTAAACGTTACAGTAGCGCCGGACGCATTTTCAATAGTGGAATTGATGGTATAGTTCTTGCCGTTGAAGTCAATTGTTCCTGCAGCATTAATCAATTTGCCATTAACGCCAACTCCGTCTTCAGCAAGACCGATAGTAGTAACTTGATCCCTTTCGTTATTGAATACCAACGCACCGCCATCAACTTTTACTGCAAAGTTGTAATCATCATCAGAATTGCCAAAGCCGGCAATAGTACCTACACTTTCAAAAATGAGGGTTGCCTTTTCCGGCACAATGATACCACCAATATCATCGGAAGCAGTAAAGTTGTAGCCGGCACCGTCACCAAGAATGGTGAGTTCACGGCTGCCTGCTGTTGTTTGAGTAGCAGAGAATGCCATTGTGCCTAATTCTGTGGCAGTACTGTCACTAACATGTGTATTATATATACCACTTCCATCAGATTTATCTGTACCATCTTCATTTTGTAATCTCAAACTTTCATCAACAGTCCATGCTGTACCATGAGTAGCAATCCAATCAGTCGGGTCAGGAATGGAGAATACTGGTGAATCAGCAGGATGGGCATCAATTTGTTTCCAATCTCCTTTATGTGGATCATCCGTTTTAGTAACTTCAACCCACCTCATATTATCCTGAATCATTTGTGCCAAACTGAAACCAACGGAACGGGTAACTTTAATATAACCTGCTTTGGTAGAATCCGGATTCTCATCTGCAGTAGCAGCATCTTCAAAAATAAACCGGAAATCGTCACTGTAAACCGTTTCTGTCCTGCCCCAAGTAATGTTTCGGTAATCATCAGAACCTGTTGTTGTTACCGGTTTAATGTAGACATAAGAATCTATTTCCATGTCTTCACTTACTTCAGTAACTTTAATGTTCTTCAGTTTAATTGTGGTATTGTTATCAATGTTACGGCTTATGTTAATTGCATCGTACACAATTTTATCGGTTTCATTCAAATAATCTGTACCCGATGTTTCTCCGGCAATTGCACCTGTTTTGGACATATCAATATCAAAGATAAAGTTAAAGCCACTGCCTTTTAAGTCCACCGCTTCAATTGTTCCGTTAACATCTTTGTCTGACATATTAATAGTACCGCCATCGGAAACCAAAGTTTCTGTTACAGTCAAGTTTCCGTAAGTGTTTAACTTACCGCCATTGTCAATTTTGATATTATCAGTTTGCATATCAACATTAGCGTCTTTTGTTAAAGTAGCATTGTTATGGATAAGAATATCGTCAACGGTCGCTGTGCTGTCCAAAGTAGTATTGCCAATATTCAGAACGGCACTATTGCCATGTTCACTGCCAACCTCAATGGCTTTAACTCTTGCAATGTACCTGTCTGCATTAAGTGTGCCTTGAACACTCAATTCAACATCATCATCATTCAATACAGTGTTGTCCTTGAAATTAATGGTTCTATTTTGAGCAATTTCAAAAACACCTTCACCAGCAACTATTTCATTCCAGTCGCCAGTATAATCCAAAGCAATAGTAGCATTGCTGCTCAAAACTACACCGCCGCCGGATGCACCAGTATCAACACTGTTGGTAATAGTGGCATCCGCACCTAAAGTAAGTGTGCCATCGTTTAATACCACATCCCTAATCTTCAGTTCTTGGGCACTGGTGCCGCCGGTTACGGTTACATTAGTACCGGTAAGTTTGCTGATATAGACATTGTCAGTAGAACCGCCTGTCAGGGCAAGTTTACCGGTTGAACCAAATGCCAATACGGAACCGTCATCAGCCATAGTCATGCCCTTTTCCAAAGTAACGGTCTTACCGTCAGTAATATCAATCTCAGTATTGGTAACTGCCAAATCCTCTTCGGCGGTCAAATTACCAAAGTTGATTACACCTTGAGCACCGTCACCATTTAAGGTAAGTTTGCCGTTGGCGGTGGTGTCGCCAAAGTTGTGAGTATGAGTATTGCCATCTTTAATATTGATGGTAGTTGCACCGGTAATAACAGATGTCGTTGCTGTGAAAGCATTGTTCAAATTGATTGTGCTTGCAGCAGAATTATTATAATTGAAAGTGGTAGCATTTATAGTGCCATCAAGATTGGTGGTAACAGCATCTTTAATTGTCACTGTATCGGCAGTAATGTCCGCTGCGGTTTCTGCATTTATAGTTTTACCTTCAAGAGTTACAGATTTATTGCCACCTATGCCGCCGCTTCCTGCTTTTACATCGTCTTTCAATGTTATGGTTTCTGTGCCTGTAATTGAAACCGTACCATATTGAGCATAAACATTATTCATAGTAACATTAGTACCATTAACAAGAATGTTACTGGGTGAAGTGCTAGTGGTTTTAACATTATTTTTTGCTTCAATGGTTGTACCATTTAACTGAATACTTTGTTTTGCCTCAACTTCGTCATTCAAAAGTAATGTGTCAGTATTTTCGTTACCGATAAGAACTAATGATGTTCCCTGAACTTTGCCTTTAGTTTCCACTTTGCCAGTGCTTGCAATTTTAATCTCATCAGCGGAGGTTGTTTCGTTAACAGTGATATCCTTGCCTGTCAAATTAATAGTACCGCCAGTTGCACTCAAACTCTTGAATACGGCAGTATCCGCACCGCCTTGGGTATTTTTCAAAGTAATAGTACCACCGCTGACACTAATCGTAGTATTGGCGGCATCTACACTCTGGGCATCCATAGTGATGTTACTTCTCGCTTCTTCAACAGTAATGCCTGTGCCGAAGGTCAGTTTGCCTGTGGATGCGGCCAAATCAATACTGCCCTTGGTTGCGGTGATAGCACCAGCAAAGGTAATATCTTTGGCACTCATCTTTATGGAATTACCGGCAGCATCCAAAGAATTGCCTCCCGCTTCAACCGCACCGCTAATAGTAAGGGTCTTATTGTTTTTAATATCAATATCAATGAGATTGTAAGCGTTTAACCCTGCAAAATTGAAATCTTTTACTTCTGTGGAAGTATTAGTCCCTTCGCCGGTAATCTTAATGCTGCCCTTACCGGAAGTCATATCGCCAACAGCAGAAATGTCTGTGGCCTTAATAATAATATCGTTTGCAGTACTGCCACCATTCGTAGTGCTTACAATGTCGCCAAAGGTTACGGCTTTGTTGGAATATACCTCCACACCCGCAGCGCCGCTGACCGCACCGGTCATAACAACCTTGCCCGCATTTACGGAATCAGTGCCAACAATAACTTTGCCTGCAGTTGCACTGACCGTACCGCCGGCAGTAACTGCACTGCCGTTCATGGTTACAGTGCCGCCACTGATATTGCCGTCAACGGTCAGGGCATTGCCCTTCAGATTTACGGCAGTGCCGCCACTGATTGCACCATGAATATTCACCGCAGCACCACCCAAAACGGTAACATTATTCGCTTTCAATACTTCTTCAGCAGTGCTACCAGTGGTATTGTTCACGGTAATCTGATTGCCTTGCAAATCAATATCATTGCCTGCTTCAAGTTTATTGAAGGTTGCACTGACCGCACTGGTGCTGTACACCAATTTGATATCATTGCCTGCTTTTAATGTTGCGGTTGCATCCACCGTATTGGCATCCATGGTGATATTGCCTGCGGTGGCAGTAACATTAGTATTGATGTCCAACACGCCTTTGGCGGTCAGAACCACATTGCCAGCATCTGCGGTAATACCGCCGTCAACAGTAATGTCCTTGCCCTGAATATCAACGGATGTCTCAGAGTCATTGCCTTCGGTATGCACTAATCCTGTCAGGGAAATGTTTTTGTCGTCAGCGGTCTTCAAACTAATATCTTTGTCCGCCTCAATAGCGGCAAACTCGGCATCCCCTGTGCCGGTTAAAGTAATGCTGCCGGCAGTTGCTGTCATTGTATCTTTGGCTGTAATGCTACCGCCGGTCAAAGTGATGTTTCCGGCTGTGGCAGTTACGGTATCAGCAAATTCAGCGGTGGTGAAGGTAGAAACAACACCTGTGCCTGCCTGAACCGCACCGGCAATTTCTAAAGTACCGCCAGTTAAAGTAACGATTTCACCACCGGTAATGTCATTGGCAACAGAAAGTTTAGTGCCACCGGTCAAAGTTACATCATCGGAGCCATTGACTTTGCCTTGGATATTTACATTGCGGGTACCATTGACAGTAATAGTACCACCGGTGGTCTTCAGCACTTCATCATCAATGCTGTCAACATAGTTGACAGTAATGTCTTTGCCTTGCAAATCTATATTCTTGCCCGCATTAATCTTCTTGAAAGTTGCACTGGCAGAAGTATCGCCATTCAAAGTAATGTCACCGCCTGCGGTCATGGATGCACTTGCATCCACAGAGTTGGCATGCATAGCAATATTGCCGGTGTTGGCAGTAACATCTTTATTGATATCCAAAATGCCTGCGGCAGTCAAAAGCACACTGCCTGCCGCTGCGGTAATGCCACCGTCAACAGTAATATTTCTGCCTTTAACATCAACAGTATTTGTTGTTGCAGCATTGCCTGTACCAGTTGCAGTAACAAGCCCATTTAATGTAATGTCATTACTATTTGTGGTCTTTAATACCACATCCTTGTGTGCAGTCAAGGCATCAAATTCTGCATCGCCGCCAGTTGTAGTATTGTCCATTAAGATGCTGCCTTTGGCAGAAGTCATATCTTTGGCAATAATATCTTTAACATTTAAAATGATATTATTTTCGTTTGTCCCTGTGGTTTCTACATTGGCATTAAATTGAACCTTATTGCCTGAATATACAGTAATGCCGTCAGTTGCAGATACTGCCCCGTCAAAGGTTGCAGTATTAACACCTGTTTCACTCGTACCAATGGATACGGTGCCGCCGGTGGCGGTAACACTCTTGCCGGATACGGAACCGCCGGTCAGTACCACATTCAAACCTTGAACTGCATCACCTAACTTAAGGGATGTAGTGCCGTTTAAGTTGACATCACTTGTACCGGTAACTGTGCCTTTCAGTTCCACTTCACCTGTACCGTTGACGGTAATTTTCTGTGCGGAAAGGTCTTTGTTGGCAATAATATTATTGCCCTGCAAATTAATATCAGTGCCTGCTTTCAAATTATTAAACTCTGCAGTTCCTGCAGTTGCATATTGGGTCAAAGTAATGCTGCCGGCGGTGGCTTCAATATCACCGGTTGCAGTCACATTATCTGCCTTCAGAACAACATTATCAGCACCGGTTACGGTCTTGCCGGATGCGATGGTCAATTTGTTTGCCGCAGTAAGATTTACATCGCCTGCAGTTGTTGTAACATCTGCATTAACATTCACTTTGTTGCCTGTAACAATAACTGCGGCATTATCCTTCTTTGCAGTCCCTTGAGCAGAAACATCTCCGTTCAAGGTAATGTCCGCCAAAGCGCCGCCATTGAGTTCAATATAATCACGGGCAGAAATTCCCGCAAAGGTGTCAGTAATAGTTTCACCAGTTGTGCCGGTAACATTCATAACTACTTTGCCGCCAGCAGCATTCATGGCGCCGGTTGCAGTAATGTTCTTGACATCAAGAGTAATATCACCATTAGTTGCAGTAACTCCTTTAACTTTGGCGTCAATGGAGGAATATATTTCAACTCCGGTTGCACCAGTTACATTATCTTGCAGTTGGACATTGCCAATCTTATCACCGTCCGCTCCAACAGTAACTTTAGCGGATTTTGCTTCAACGGTTCCTTCCGCAGTTACAGAACCGCCGTTCAAAGCGACAGACGCACCTTCAACCGCACCTTTTACCTGCAGGGAAACATCACCGTTCAATGTAACATTTTCTGTACCGGTAACTGCACCTTTTAAATCAACAATGCCTTTGCCGTTAACGCTAATTGTTCCAGAGGTAAGGTTATTGTTGGCAGTAATATCCTTGCCTTGCAAATCAATGAGTTTTCCGGCAGTTATGTTGTTAAAGGTTGCACTGACAGCGTTGGTATTGGGTGAAAGGATAACACTGCCGTTTTCAGCAACAAGGTCGCCATAGGCAAGCACGGTTGCCGCATCCATAGTAATGGTGGCATTTTGTGCTTGGGCAGTAATAGCAGTACCTGCTTTAATATTTAATGTATTTTCAGCATCCAGGGAAATATTGCCCTTGGTTGCCGTAATATCAGCATTTACATTGAGGGTCTTGCCGCTAACTTCTACACCATTAGTACCTTTCAAAGCATTGCCTGCGGCAGTAACTGCTCCGTCAATGGTAATAATGCTGTTTGTACCGCCGTTAAGGGCAACATAGCCGCCGGCAGAAACTGCAACAGTGCCGGAAGTAACGCCAAAGGTTGCATCCCCGCTGGCACTCATATCAATACTGCCTGCTGTCGCCGTCATAGTGTCAGCAGATGTGAGTTTATTGACTATTAAAGTAATATTGCCTGTTCCAGCGGTAACTGTATCGCCAAAAGCCACATTTTCGCTGGAATATACATTTATGGCATTGGTGGCGCTGACTGCACCGGTCAGGGTTACGGAAGCAATTGGAGTATCTTCTGTACCAATGGTAATAGTACCCTTGGCAGAATCATCACTTGCGGCTGTTACCGTCCCTTGGGCAAGCACTTCGCCGCCGTTCAGGATTACATCCTGGCCTGCAACATCGCCTTCCATGGTCAAACTGATGGAACCGTTCAAATCCACATCGCCGCCGGTAGTGCTAACCTCCTGCCTGGTGGTAACGGTATCGCCCCTTAAAATAATATCTTTAGTGGCGGACAGGGTGTTGAAGGTTGCAGTGCCCACATGGCCTGCTTCATCCTCCATAAGGATGCTGCCGCCGGCAACAATACTGCCGTCAGCAGTAACATTTTTGGCATCAATGATTACATCCTCACCCGCCTTAACTGTTTTGCCCGTCTGAATGGTCAGGCCGTCCGCTATATTGAGGACTACATCACCATTTATAGTAGTGCCAGATACGTTGTTCACATCTGCGTTCACTTTCAAGGTCTTGGCAGTGATGGCAATGCCGGCGCCGTCAGTTGTTAATGCAGTGCCTGTGGCATTAACTGCATCATTCAAAGTAATTACGCCGGTATCACCGCCGTCAATGGTAATGTAATTCTTGGCAGTAATTGCCTGTAAATCCGCCTGGGCAGTTACACCGCTCAGGATAACACTGCCGCTTGCAGAATTGATTGCACTTGCCGGTTTATTGGCTTTAACAGTTGCACCGGTAATGGAGATATCGCCTGTACCCTCATTGGTTACAGTGCTGTCAAAGGTAAAGGTGTTTGCATAAACATCAATGCCATCGGTTGCGCTCATGGCGCCGGCAAATTTTGCACTGGTAACCGGTTTTGCTGAAGTGCCTACACTGAGAGTGCCGCCGGTGGCTGCAACAGTACTGTTGGCAGTTACAGTGCCGCCATTAATAACAACATCTTTGCCGCTGACTGCTCCTGTCATTGTCAAAGAAGTGCCGCCCGTCAAGGTGGCAGTTGCCGTATTGGCAGTTACTGCACCCAGTAACTGAACTTCGCCGTCACCTTCCACGGTAACTGTGCCGGCAGTAAGGTCCGCATTGGCGGTAATGTTATTGCCAAGCAAACTGATTATGTCTTTTGCGGTCAAGTTATTAAAGGTGGCAGTACCCGCCGCTTCACCCTTGTCAATTAAGTAGATACTGCCTTGTTCTGCTTTAATATCGCCTGTTGCAACAACAGTAGCGGAGTCCATATAAACATTGCCTTTTGTTGCTTCTACCGTAACTCCACCGGCAATAGCCAGTTTCTCGCTGGTGGTGAGAAGGATATTGCCGTCAGTAGCGGTGGTATCGGCATTGACATTGATGGTCCTGCCTGCAATATCAATGGCTTTATCGGTAACTGCGCCTGTGCCTGTGCCTGACAATTTATTTGTACCGGTGGCATTAACTTCGTCATTCAAAGTAATGGTACCGGTGGTGCCGCCGTCAACAGTGATGTAATTGAAGGCGGTAATTTTATCTAAGTTTGCTTCGGCAGTTACACCACTTAAAATTACGCTGCCGGAGCCGGATTTGATTTCATCTTTAGCCGTAATCTGGGCAGAGTCCACCTTAATATCGTTGGCAGAACCTGCACCTGTGCTTGTGGAAACAGTGGAATCAAAGGTAACAGAGCCGGCATAAACATCAATACCTTGGGCTGCGCTTAAAGCCCCTGTGAAACTGCCGGAAGTGATTTTGTCTGTTGTACTTTGACCTACGGTAATCTTGCCGTTTTGGGCAGTAATATCCCCTTGGGCGGTAACATTGCCGCCGTTAATAGCAACATTGGTTGCACCAACTACCGCACCGCCGATACTGAGGGTTGTGCCGCCTGTCAGGGTAACTGCACCAACGGTGGAGGTAACAGCAACTTTTTTGCCATCAGTCGCTTCGGCAGGAACCGCCCCTTTCAAGTCCACGATGCCACGACCATTTACGGTAACTGTGCCGGCAGTAAGGGCCGCATTGGCAGTAATGTTATTGCCAAGCAAACTGATTTCTTTATCTGCATTCAAGTTGTTAAAGGTGGCAGTATCGGCGTTATCTTTATTCAGTAACTTAATACTGCCTGTGGTGGCGTTAATGTCGCCCGAAGCGCTTACGGATGCGGAATCCATAATTACATCGCCTTGGGAGGAAGTAACGCTCTTGCCGCTGCCAATGGTCAGTACACCGGCGGTGGTGAACTTCACATCACCCTTGCCGGCAGTAATATCTGCCTGAACATTGATATTGTTGCCTTTTACTTCCACGCCATTGCCGTTTGCAGAACCATCAACTGCTTTGGCAGTTCCATCTTCTGATGTTGTAACAGTACCTGACAAAGTGATATTGCCTGTGTCGCCGCCCTGAATATCAATATAATTCTTGGCGCTGACTGCCTGCAAGTCCGCAGAATCGGTTACGCCGTTGATAATTACTTTGCCCATGCCGGAAGTGATGGCGCCCCCAGCCACTAATTTTTGAGTATTTAACGTAATATCGTTATCAGCAACACCGCTATTTCCACTATCTTGAGTGGTAACGCTGGAGCCAAAGGTAAGATTGGTTGCATCAATAGTAATCTTATCCGTTGCACTTAAAGCGCCCTGCAAAGTTGCGGTGCCGACAGTGCTGTCCTGACCAATCTTAATTTCACCATCAGTGGCAGTAATGGTGGCAGTTGTGGCAGTTGCTCTAACGGTAGCGCCGTCCAAGGTTACGGCAGTGCCGCTTACCGCACCGTCCATAGTAAGGGTGGCGTCTGATTTCATGGTGACAGAGCCGTTACCTTCGCTGTTTGCCGCTATAGTACCGGTTACAGTCCCCTTGGTCCAAACATCGCCGGTACCGATAATATTGATAGTATTAGTTAATAAATTATTGTTGGCAGTGATTGCCTTGCCCTGCAAATCAATTTTGTTCAATGCCTGTAATTCGTTAAAGGTGGCACTGACCGCATTAGCGTTTTCAACAAGGGTAATGCTGCCATTTGTTGCCGTAATCTTGGTGTCGGCAGCCATTTCCACGGTAGCCGCATCAAGGGTAACATCCTTATCTGCAGTAATATTGCCTTTAATATCCACTTTGCCTGTTTGGGCAGTCAAAGAGGCACTGCCTGCTGTGGCAGTTACGGAAGCGCCGTTACCGATATTGATATCCTTGCCGGTAATGGTTACGGCGTCAGCAGTGCCGGCAACATCAGTACCGTCGGCGGTCAAAGTGCCGGACAGGGTGACAACACCTGTTCCCGAATTGAGGGCGATTGTCTTGCCTGCAGCAATATTCTTCAAAAGAATGTCCCCGGTAGTGGTGGTCATGGCAATATCCCCGCCGGAAGCGGTTACATTGCCCAGACCTTCGCCCGCCGTATTGGCCGTAACGGATTGGGCGTTAATAGTGATATTACCTGCATTAGCAACCGCATTGGTAGCAAAGGTCAGGCCGCCTGTAGCAGTTACAGCAATTCCATTGGCGGCAGTAACATCTTTGTTAAAGTTCACTGTTCCTGCATTCGTTGTGGAATTGCCGACAGTAATTGCCCCTGTGGTGGATGTGACTGTGCCTTTGGCAGTAATATCCGCACCGTTCAGGGCCACGGAAGTGCCGCTGATGTTGCCGTTGACAATCAGTTTGGTCCCGCCGTTCAAGGTTACGGAACCGTAACCTTCACTGTCGGTTGAAGTGGCGCCGGTAACCGCCTGGAGAATTACTTCACCGGAACCGTCAACAACTACAGTATTGGTACTGAAATCTTTACCTACTGTAATATTATTACCTTTTAAGTTGATTTCGTCTTTTGCATATAATTGTTCAAAAGTTGCTTTATTAAAGGTTGTATTTGTATTATTGAGGATGATGCTGCCGTTGGTGGCGGTAATGGTGCCGGTGGCAGTAACATCCTTAGCATTCATTATTACATCGTCATTGGCAGTTACGCTGCCGGGCAGGGTCAGGGTGCCGGTGGCAGTGAGTTTTACATCGGCGCCTGCGCCTGTATTGGCAGTAATAGTTGCATTATTGCCGGATGCCGTAATATTGTTGGCGCTGAGGGTAACCCCGTTTGTACCGCCCGAAGTAATGGCATTGTCAAATTTAATTTCTTTGCCGGTTGCACTCATGCTAATATCCCCGCCGGCAGTAACAATGTGCAGGGACGCATCCCCCGTGCCGGTCATGGTAATATTACCGGTCTTGGCCCAAATTTGCGCTCCGGTTGCGGTCAATTTTTCGTTTTCCAAAGCAATATCGCCTGTGGTGGCAGTCACATTACCGTCAAAGGAAATTTCACCGTTGCTTAACATAGTAATGCCATTAGCGGCAGTAACAGTGTTATTGAAACTTGCAGATGTAACATATTTGTCAGTCCCACCGACCAAAATTGCACCTTCGGTGGAGGTTACGCTCTGCTCTGCATTAATTTCTCCGCCCAACAATGTGACAACGCTGCCCTCAACAGTTCCCTTGGTTCTTAAGGAAGTGTCGCCTTCCAGGGTGACAGTAGTTGCGCCTGTAATATTGCCCTTTGCCAATACTTCACCGCTGCCGTTGACATTGATTGTGGTTGCGTCAACCGTCTTGTTCAGGGTGATTTTATTGCCCTGCAAATTAATATTGGCCGCTTTCAGTTCGTCAAATTCCGCACTGACTGCGCCTTCGGGTTTGGTTAAGGTAATATCCCCTTCTGCCTCAATCTTGGCACTTGCCTGTACGGTCTTGGCATTCAAATGCACATCTTTGGCGGAGGTGACAGCACCTTTCAAAGTAATGCTGTCCGTTGCAGTCAAATCAATGTCCCCTGCAGTGGTGGTAAGGGTGCTGACTGTAGTTCCCGCATTGATGGTCTTGGCGCTTACGGTAATACCTGCCAAGTTAGTGGAACCAACCGCCTCTACTGTATTGCTGAAAGTTACTTCCCCGTTAGTGTCTGTTACCTTAAATGTGGTACCGGCATATACAACATTGAATTTTGCTGTGCCGTTGGCAGTGATGTCAATAGCGCCTGCATTGGCAGTCAAATTATTTTGCGCTTCAAAAGTGCCGTTATCTCTTACCACAATATCTCCGGTGGTGGCGGTTGTGGCTCCGCCAAAGGTCAGGGATTCTGCAATATCAGCAGTAATGCCCGTACCTGCAGTAACAATGCCGGTCAGGGAAACCTTGCCCGCCTCATCTCCAGAAGCGCCAATGGTCAAGGTACTTGCCGCATTTACTAATTTATTATTAGTTACATTAACAATATCACCGTTGAAGAAGATGGTGCCGCCGGAAACATCGTTCTGCATTTCCAGTTTGGTGTCGCCCACCATGTGAACACTGGTAGCACCGTTGATTGTACCTATTACTGTAACGGTGCCGGTGCCGTCAGTATTGATTACATTGGCGCCCATATTGCCGTTGACAGTAATATCCTTACCGTCCAAATCAATAGTGCCGTTGGTGGCGGTCAAGTCCTTAAATTGGGCGGAAACAGCGGTGGTCTTCTGGTCCAAACTGATGGTACCGCCGCTGACAACGCTTAAACTTGCTGTTGCGGCTTCAACTGTATCCGCATTTACGATAATATCCCCATTGGTTGCAGTGGCGGTATTATTGGTTAAAGTCAATGTATTGGTGTCAAATTTAATATTACCGTTAGCAACATTAATATTGCTGCCGGAGGTAATGCTGCCCGCAGTAATTTCCATTGCGGTCTTGCCATCCGAGAGTAAAGTACTGCCTGCCACATTTACAACATCGCCCAAGGTAACGGTCTTGCCGGCGGCAGTAACCTGCATGGATTTGTTGACAGCCAACTCATCCAAAGCAACATCGCCGGTGGCAGTTACAAAGAGGTTGCCGGCTTTTGCCCAAACCTTTTCAGATGTAGTAAGGGTGCCGGTTTCTAATGTAATATCTCCTGTATTAACAGTAACTTCTTTACTGAATGTTAAAGAGGTATCTGCATAAGCATTAAGGGTATCTGCAACAGTAACTGCTCTACTGAAAGTAACAGTTCCTGCATGAGTTCCGCCATCGCTGCCATCGCCAATATTCAAAGCGCCTGTTGTGGTTTCAACTTCGCCTTTGGCAAGGACGGTGCCGCCGTTAAAGAAGATTGTGCCGCCGGAAACATCATTCTGCATTTCCAGTTTGGTGTCGCCCACCATGTGAACACTGGTAGCACCGTTGATTGTGCCTTTTACGGTAACAGTGCCGGTGCCGTCAGTATTGATTACATCGGCAGACATACCGCCGTTGACAGTAATGTCCTTGCCGTCCAAATCAATGGTGCCATTGGTGGCGGTCAAGTCCTTAAACTTGGCGGAAACAGCGGTGGTCTTCGGGTCCAAACTGATGGTGCCGCCGCTGACAACGCTTAAACTTGCTGTTGCGGCTTCAACTGTATCTGCTTTTACGATAATATCCCCATTGGTTGCAGTGGCGGTATTATTGGTTAAAGTCAATGTATTGGTGTCAAATTTAATATTACCATTAGCAACATTGATATTGCTGCCGGAGGTAATGCTGCCCGCAGTAATTTCCATTGCGGTCTTGCCATCCGAGAGTAAAGTACTGCCTGCCACATTTACAACATCGCCCAAAGTAACGGTCTTGCCGGTGGCAGTAACCTGCATGGATTTGTTGATATTCAACTCATCCAGAGCAACATTGCCGGTGGCAGTTACAAAGAGGTTGCCGGCTTCTGCTGTAATTGTGTTTTTAGCAGTCAAAGCCACTGTATTCAGGGTAATATCCCCTGCAGTAGCAGTAACTGTCTTATCAAAAGTCAGGGAAGTGCCAATATAGGCATTGATGGCATTAGCTGCAATAACATCACCGTTAAAGGTTACAGTGCCGGCTTTGCCTGTGGAAGTGCCTATATTCAGAGCCCCTGCTGTGGTTGTAACATTACCTTTGGCAAGGACGGTGCCGCCGTTAAAGGATGCCGTGCCGCCTGTAACATTGCCCTGCATTTCCAGTTTGGTGGTGCCGTTCATATCAACACTGGTAGTGCCGTTGATAGCACCCACTACAAGAACATTGCCGGTGCCGTTGGTATCAATTACATCGGCAGACATACCGCCGTTGACAGTAATATCCTTGCCGTCCAAATCAATAGTGCCGCCATTTGCGGTCAGTCCCCTGAAGGTTGCGGACACAGCAGTCCCCTTCGGGTCCAAACTGATGGTCTTGCCGGCAGTTTCCAATACCAAATCAGTACTTGCCGCATTGACCGTATTTGCGGTCATGGTAATATTGCCATTGGTGGCAGTAACTGATTTATTGCTGCCCAAGGTCAGGGTGTTGGTAATAAAGTTTATATCACCCTTGGTTGTGGAAACATCGCCGCTGGCAGTAATGGTTCCGGCAGCAACATAAATACCATAATCACCACTGGCTACCGCACCGCCGCCGGTCAGGAAAGTGCCGTCAGCATGAATATTGTTGTTAAAGGTAATATCCTTGCCATCGGCAGTGGTCATATTGATGTTGTCATAAGCGTTGACGGTATTGAACTTGGCGTTGCCCGTGCCGTTCAGTACCACACTGCCCTTGCCTGCAGTAATGGCGGCAGCGGTGGCGGTCAAGTCGCCCACATTAAACACAATATCGTTGTGGGCAACACTTGTGGAAGAAGTTGCTGTACCGGTTGAAACTGTAGCGCCGCCCAAGGTAAGGGAGGTGGTGGCATTGATTTCAATGCCGTCCGTTGCGGACATGGTGCCTGAGAATGAAGCGGTATTAGTGGCAGGGGTGCTTAAGCCCGCAGTAATTTTGCCTCCTGTGGCAGTCATATTGGAACCGGCATTGCCCGTAATGCTCTTGCCTGTCAAATCAATGGATTTGCCGGTCACGGTGCCGCCGGAGAGGGTAACGCTGTTCTCGCCTTTGATGGCGATTGCACCGGTTGCGTTTATTTGATTGAATGTTACATCCGTTGTACCATCGGCTGTAACAGTGTTTGCCTGGGTTGCCCCGTTAACCGTAATGGCCTTGCCCTGCAAATTAATTGCCTGTTCGGCGGTCAGAGCGCTGAAGGTTGCGGAAACAGGGGTAATGCCATCTTTTGACAGAGTAATATTTGTTTTTGCATTGATATTGCCGGAATTGACGGTGGGGGCTTTCAGGGTTACGGAATCGTTAGAACTTGTAATTCCACCGCCAGTGGTAATGCTGGTGGTGCCGTCAATGGTAATGGCGTCAGCAGCACTTATCAAGCCCGTAACATTCACAATGCCTGCATCAATGTCAATGCCTGTGGCTGCTGTAATGGTGCTCCTGCCGGTCAAAGTGCCGGTAACATCCATATCAATGTTTGCCGCAACATCAACTTTCGCCCCAAATTCCGCATTGCCGCTGGCATTCAGGGTCAATGCCCCTTCAGTTGTAGTGAAAGTTGCAGTAGTGCCGGAAGCGGTATAATTGCCCACATACATGGTTGCAGAAGCCGCATTAACTATTCCGGTTGTAAGAGATGCCACCTTGCTGGAAGTGCTTGAACCCACGGTTAAAGCATTTGCAGCAGTCAAATTCTTGGTGGTTACAGAGCCGGAACCGCCCTGCAAAGTAATGCTTTTTGCACTGATGTTATTGGTATTGCCGGTGCCGGCAACTTTGAGATCTGCCGCACCTGTAAGGGTGAAAGCATTGCTAATGGTCAGATTGCCCGTAGCATTGGCAGTCAAGTCCTTGGTTTCAGTGATGTTGCCGCTGACGGTAATATCCTTGGCGGACATATCTATCTTATTGGTGGCAGTCATATTGGCAAAAGTAACTGCACCGCCAGCATCAGTAACCTTAATATCATTGCCTGCGGTCACTTTGCCCGTAGCGAGGACAGTATTGCCTGCCACAGTCATTATTATGTCATTAACGCCTTCAGCAGTCAGTCCGCCTGTGCCGATGTTCACACTGCCGCCAGTTGTGGAGTTAATACTGATATTGCCGGCAGTGGACTTAACAAGGCCCGTGCCGGTGGTAAAGGACTTGGAATCAACAGTAATGGCCTTGGCAGTCGCCGTGCTTTGCAAGCTGATTGCATTGCCGGCACCCTTCAAAGTGATATTGCCGCTGGTGGCAGACATAGCGCCTTTGAAGGTGGCGCTGGTGGCATTAGGAACGGTAGCAGCGTCATTCAGAGTAATATTGCCCGTTTTGGCGGTGAGGGTGCTTTCCGCAGTGACAACCTTGCCGGTCATGTCAATTTGGGAGGAGGAAACGGAATTCAGTTTCAGTTCATCCGCACCTTTCAGAATTGCTTCCCCCGTGGTGGTCAGACCCTTGACAAGGGTGACTTTGGTTCCGTTAAAATTAACTGATTTGGCCCCAATGATCTCATTAAAGCTTACTTGGGCACCATTGAATGTAATTTGATTGGTTGAAGACAATTCCCCGATTTGAGACACTTTGGATGCAACGGTAGTGGTTAACTTAATATCCCCTGCGGTAGCGGTCAGTTTTTTGTTGGCAGTAATAACGCCTGCATTGATAGTGTAATCATTGGCCGTGCCCGTACCTGCAATGATAAGGGCGGTGGCGGCGGTCAGGGTTGCCGAACCTTTGGCATCAATAGCAGTTCCCGTGGAACTGAAATTCATGGTGTCACTGTTAAGAACCAACGCACCGTTTGTGGTTTTTACAGTACCTTTGTAAGTGGCAGTACTGCCGGAAGTGCCAGATTTTTCCTCGGCTGTAATCTGTTTGGCAGTCAGATTGCCTTCAAAAGTGATGCTCTTGGCTGTAAGGGTCAGAGCGTTGGCAACAGTTACACTGTCCGCAGAACTGCTGCCCGCCTTAAAGGTTTCCGCAGAGACCTTCATGAAGTCCGTAACATTAAGTGCCTTTGCCAAAGAGAACTGCGTGTTCAAAGTGGCATCAATGGATTTGACCCCGGCACCCTTCATGCCGGTCAGAACTTTCTTGAATGTAATGTTATCAGCAGTTGTAACTTTTAATTCACCAATATTAGCATCTTCGTCAAAAGTAATATTGGAAGCACTAACGACATTTAATTTATTGGCTATTGCCTTGCCCTTAAATTCCAACGCCCCGTTAGAACTGCCGGCTTTGCCGATATTGACGGTGGAACTTTCGGACTCAATGGCATTTTTGCCTGTAAGTCCCATATAATGAACGCCGTAAATGTTCAAAACCGAAGTGCTGCCCACGCTGACTATATTGCTGCTGACGGTGTTCACATTTTGCAGATTGATAGTGCCGGAATTGGACACAATAAGGGTGTCGTTGGCAAAACCCTTAATTGTACCCAGGTCCTCAAAGGTAAGGGTGTCACCCGCACGGACCGTGCCTGCCCCCGCATCAACCGTGCCTGCCAGCACATTGCTGCCCGTACCTTTAATTGTCAGGGTACGGGTGCTGCCTTCGCCGGAAGTGATTTCTGCAGTATCACTCGCATTACGCTTGTGGCCCAAGGTCCCCAAACCGCCATAGTCATTATTGACCGTGTAAGTGCCGGCGGAAATATCATAGGTGTTATATTTGCCCTCCCTGTGATTATCCTTAAGACCATAGTAAGTGTCCAGGTAACCGCCGTTCACCAGAAGGCCGTTGTCAATGGTGGCCTTAACATTCTGGAAGGCCTCCGTCAGGGTGGACACACCGGTCATATTGATTAAAATCCTGCCCTTGTCCGTCAAATCCTGACGCAGGAACACATGGCTTTCCTTGTCCTCGCCCAACAGATAGACAAAATCACTATTTTCGTAGCGTTTAGCAATATCTTTTTTTGCATCAGAAGCAGCTGCTTCAACTATCTTTATATTGTTCTTGTAGCTGAGATCCCCTTCAAACAAATCAAAATAGGTGTGCCGTGAGATTGCTCCCGCCATATCAATATCCAATACGAAAGTACCGGAAGCCGCCCCCGTAAGTTTGATTCTGTCGTTTTTAACATTATTTTTTGTCGTGGAAGAGAAATCAATATCAAACTGGAGTTTCACATAATCACTGTCCCCGGAAGGAACCCACAGGCCTTTTACTGCAACCGTGTTGTAGGCATCATTCTGCATGTCAATGACACCACTTTTGAGCATTGAGATTTTCGCCGCCGTACCCAAATTAGACGCAGTGCCCAACACCAAAGTTCCGACGGAATTCATATTGACCGTAGCGCCCGTTCCTGTAAAGGAGTTAATCGTCATTGTGCCGGAATAACCTACGGTATTGGTTCCGCCCATAGCGCCGATGGAAATCAGAGCATGGTGATTTACGCTCTGATAACCCGCTTTGTTAAAATTGGCAATGGTAACTGTTGCATAGGCACTGGCTGTCTGCTGTCCGGAGAAAGTGCCGACTGAAACATTTGCCTTAGATCCTACCGTCTGGACAGCATTAACCTGAAGATTGGAAACAAAAGCGGACGCACTGTTGTTAACAATTTGCGTTGCCCCTGCAAGCATGGCCCCCACAGAACCCGTCTGGCCGGCACTTATGCTCTGCGTTGCCAAAGTTCCCATCGTATCCACATGGCCGGTGCCGGCCGCAATCATCTGGTAAGCGGAAGACATTGTACCCACGCTGGCGTAACCGTTTCCGCTGATATATTGGTTGGCGCCCTGCATCAGGTCAACAGTACCTTTTGCCCCGTTGCCGGAAAAGGTCTGGTATGCCTTTGCAGTGCCGTTGTTCATAAGCGTGCCTATGGAAACATTTGCAGTGCCCCCGGAAACAACCTGGGTTCCGCCGGTCATGGTCCCGATGCTGACAGCCACATTATTGCCGCTCACCTTCTGAGTCATGCCCGTAGCCCCAACAACGGTAACTGCAGCGTTGTTGCCCACAATCTCTTGAATACCGTTCTCAATATTGGTAACAGTAAGTTTTGCCGCAGAACCGATGACCTGCGTTCCTTGGAGCACCAAATCCACAATAGCATTGCTCGGGCCTTTCGTTGCGGCTGCGCCCAGTATCTGCACTGCCAAACTGGACATAGTGCCGACACTGATATACGCAGACGCTGCGCTTTGAGTACCTTTGACAAATGTGCCTATAAAACCGGAACCTGCATTGGCAACAGATTGAATACCACCGTTAGTAAGGATACCGATAATGCCGCTTGCCCCCGCTGCCACCAGTTGGGTCGCCAAGGCATTAATCGTACCGATGGAACCGTACCCTGCGGACATAATATTTTGTGTTCCCGCAATACTCAAAGTTCCAATGTACCCTGCACCTCCCTTGGATACAACCATATTGGCAGAAAGCATTGTGCCTACGGAAGCGGTGCCGCCGGAATCCACCCGCACCACATTCGTATCGTACTTGTTGGCAGTGTTATATCCGTTTGCATCCCAGTAATGCCAGGTACTGCTCCCCACTGCATTGTAACCGTATGCAGTATAGTAGTTTGTACCGACCTCCTGGTATTGGTAAGCATATCTTGTGTCATAAGCGTAGGCCCCGCCGCCCTCTCCGCGTTTGCTGCCGGACAAAGTCGACCACTTGAAATATTTGTATGTCGTCCTGATTCTGGTTTGAACACTTGTAACTACGCTGCTCACGCTGTAAAGATTAGTGGTGATAGTTGTTGCCGTGTACGCCACCGGCGTACCTACCACGCTAATGGTAACTTTGCCTCCGGCAAGCACCTGCAAATTGCCCGCCACCGGCACATAGGAATAGGTGGTGCGGGTCCCTGTCAGACCGTTATACAGCGTCCAGGTTGTTGATAACTGTGTCGCCACTCCGGTACCATCCGTTTCCGTTCCGGTGAAAGTAGTCCACCACACTTTACGAATCCACACGGAACTGCTGTAGTATGCCCGTGAACCGAGAGTCGTATGGGAGTAAAAACCGTTTATGGAGGCGGAAACTCCTTGCAATTCCACAGATTTTGTCGTATCAAACCCCCTGTACCAGTCTGCCCCTGAGGTATCGCCTTCCAATTTGGAACCGTTGGTGCTGCCGACCAAACTGGTGTATGCCGTAGTGCCGGCAATGCTTTTCGCACCGGACACATTGGCCGCCTCTGCCTTATTCATCAGCACCATTCGCTGCATCAGGGAAGCAACCTGATATGCCTGCGGGGCAGCAACGGTTTTTTCATCACTGTCGTTGGCTGCAACCCGCCCGGCCGGAACTTCTTTCTGGGCTTTGGCAACATTTTCAACGCCTGCCGCTATGCCGCCCACATGGTTGACCGCATTCAGGCCTGCCAGCATCATTGCTATGCGGTCCTGAATGACCTTTGCCCTGCTGTCAACCGCAGCGGACTGTGTTCCTTTCTGTATGTTGTTCTGGTTTTTCTTGTTGTCGTCGTAACTCATTTTTGTCCTCCCTTCGGATTAAAGCCATGGTCTTTCATACATCTGTCTATGACCCTGCACACCTTTTCCGGTGTGATATTCCTTGTACACTCAAACTGCCGTTCCGTGTTTTTATGCCTTGGGCACCATTCCCCGTCCGAGTGGTTGAATGTGACCCTTGTATCGTCCCAACATCCGTTGCATGTGTGGTAACATATTACCCTGTAGGGGTTTGTGAACTCATTTATGGGAAGGGTGAATCCGCTTATCAGGATTACCGGCTTTCCCACCCCCCAGGCCAGCCAGCTGAGCCCGCTGGACAGCCCGATGAAGAAATCCGCATGGTAGATTAGGTCTATCCTTTCCTGCAAAGGCCGGTCCCCCGTAAAGTCCTCACATCCGAAGGGTATGCTGTTCATGTATGACCCCACCTGGTGATTGTCTTCCTTGTCTATGCACAGCACCCTGTAACCTTTCAACTTAAGGTACTTGACCACATTGATCCAGCCCCTGGAATTGTTCCAATGCTTTGCCTGGCTGGAGCCGTTGGCGGCGATGCAGACGTAGGGGTCTTTAATCGTCCGCTCCGCCAGTTCCTTGGCGCTGGGCAAAAGCCGTGGGGGATGTTCCTCCCATTCGTCAAGCCCCAGGATTAGCGCCGCATTCCTGTGCAGGCCCATCACCCGGAAATCCACCGGCTGGTGTTCCCTGTCATCGCAGGGGAAGAACACCCCCATGGTGTAAGTTGCGTATATGTCTTCCGGCAGGCCGGGCGGATATTCCCCTGCCTTTTCCTGATCTTCCGTCCGTGCAATAAAATGCAGTTTGGGATAGCCCGGTTCCAGAATTTCTTTCATAGTTTGGCTGATGAGGATATAAACCTCGCACCCGTGTTTTTTCCTGAATTCCTCCGCATAGGGGAACCACGCCAGGGTATCCCCGACAACCACTCCCGCCGCATACTTGATAAGCACATTTCGTTTTTCGCAGTCATAGTCGTGGGAAAAAACTATTTTGCCGTCCTGGTACAGTTCAAAACGCAGACGCAGGTAGTATTTTTTACTTGTGCAAAATACACCCTCTCCGACTTCCCCTGAAAAAATAGTGAGGCAGTCGTCCAGGTCCACCACGTTAAGCCAGTACTTCGCGCCTTTGGGAATCTGTACCCTGAGCCCGTCATTAAAATCAAATTTCACCCCCGGCAAGGGAGTGCTGTGAACAACTTTTTTGGCATCAATAACCACTTTGGAAGGTTCTTCACCGTGTTGTACGCCTTCCGTCCCCTGTACAACAACACTGGGGGTATATTCCGCCGCCACAGAACCTCCTGCAGGCATTTTATGCGGATCTGTAACTACTGTGGTAACCATATTGTTGGCGCCGGTCACTGTGGTTGTGGTAATAGGTGCCAGCACCCCGGGGGATACGGTGTTGGAGTTCAGCGGCTGAATATTGGATACCGCAAGAGGAAGATCCATATCTGTGGCCGGAATCCCCACAAAAACAGTTCCTGAAGGAACATCCGCAGGCGTCCCGTTATTTTGCGGGTTGGAAACATTCTGTTCCGGTGCGGAGCCGCTTGTCTTTTTTTCGTCTATATTCTTTTGCGAATTGTTTTTTGTTGTCATTTCACTCTTCCCCCTTTCCGAATCTTTCCAGCAGAATCTCTTTGAACCTGTCTGCAGGAACTATGAATTCCGTCCTGCCCCTGACCACCCTGGCAATCAGGTAACCCTTGTTGTATTCCCAGTTTAGTTTGCTGGTCTGGAGCACACCGTTCTGTATATATTTTTTTATCCGTTCCTGATTTGTAAAAATCCTTTCGTTGCTCACCAGGGAGGCCAGCGCCGGCTTGTCAACCAGCGGTGTATAAACGCTGTAGCGGTTCTGGCTGAAGTATTCCTCCAGGGCCTCCATCATCCGCTTGTCCTCACCGTAAAGCACCTTGAGGTACTCCCACATAATCATGCCGAACTGTTCCTCATTCCCCCGGTCAACATTGAACACGAAGAAAGCCAGTTTGGTGGCAAAATTCATAATCTGGAACGACCTCACCCCACGGAAGTCAAAGCCCTTGATGCCCCACGCCGTGAGAGGGTCCCATTTTTTTATTTTGAGCAACTGCATGGCAGGCACCCTGTCGCCCTCCGGCAGTTTGTCCGCCATGGTAATTGCAAATTTGTCCGCTAACCCTTGTGTAATGTGAAAAATCATTTGTCCGACTCTTTTCTGGGCACGCACGCCCGCAAAATATATTTATATTATAAGAGGAAATGCAAATTTTGCAAGCACTAATTTTTTTTTTTGCTTTTTATGAAATTTCGTTCATAAAATGTTTTGCCACCGATTTTTTTTATTACACTTTCACATTTTTCCAGATTTTTGCGGATGTTTTTGTAAAATTTATGTTTTTTGCAGAAAAAACTTTTTTTTCGCAAAAAACTTGTAATTTTTGTTCCAAAATTTTCGTTCAAAAGCCCATGTATACATTGCTGACGGGTTAATTTTGCACTTAATTTTTCTTGAAAAATCTTCCCCGCCGTGCTATAATTTTTTTGCAACCGGAGGATGAACAATGAAAAAAATTCCTATTGTTTTCACTTTCAACGAGATGTATGCTTTGGGCGGAAGTGTTGCCATTATGTCCCTTCTGGACAACAGGAATGTTGGCACGGAATATGAGATTTTCATCTTTTATGATTATTTTGAGGATGAAACTGTGGCAAAACTCAAATCCCTGTCCCCCATTCATTTTGTCAAGGTGCCAAACGATTTGTTTGAGGGCTTTACGCATACACCCCGTTTCCCGCTCATCGGTGGGTACAATATGCTTATCCCGGACCTTCTCAAGGATTATGAACGGGTTATCTTTTCCGATGCGGATGTGCTGATACTCAAGGATCTCAGCCACCTTATGGATTTGGATTTGGATGATTATTATTGGGCAGGGGTATCCATCAGCAAAAAAGACAATTTTTTCTGTCAAAAATATCCGGTTTTGGCTCAATATTGTCAGGACAATTATTATTCCAACGGGTTTATGGTTGTCAACGAAAAGAAGATACGGGAAAACAATATCGGGCTGGAACAGTTCAGGGCGGTTGCAAAAAAATACGGCAAATTGCTGTATTTTGTTGACCAGGATATTTGGAACATTGTCTGCAACAAGGTCTATCGTCTTCCCCCCGGATATTTGTTCCCCGACTTTATTTACCGGGGAAGAAAATCCGATGTGGTTTGGCATTGTGATGCCTATGATATGAATATTGACAAACATTTTGAGGATATTTTCGTGGTTCATTGCTGTACGGAAAATTTGGACAAAATATGGACATTGCCCGAAGACGAAATCTATCCTGAATATCTGCATTACATGATAAAATCACCCCTTTACCAACCTTACGAAAACAGAAAGGAGGTATTGCAATGAACAAGATTCCCCTTGTGCTTCTGTTCAATGAAAATTACGCCCTTGCGGCCAGTGTGGCCCTCATGTCCCTTTTGGATACTAAGGCGCCGGACACAGAGTACGAGATTTTTGTACTTTATGAGAATATGTCGGACGATGCCATGCAGAAACTGAACGCCATTTTCCCCGTCAACTGGATCAAAATTGATTACAACCCTTTCAGCGGCATGCTGACCACCGACCGTTTCCCCTCAATCTGCTGTTCCCGCCTGCTGTTCCCTATGCTTTTTCCTGACTACGACAAAATACTTTACAGTGATGTTGATGTGCTGTTCAAAAAGGATTTGTGGAAGGTTTTTAATACGGATATCAGCGATTATTATTGGGGCGGTGTTGCCCAAGGGGCCAATACCCCGAAAACCAAACATGACCATCCTCCGTGCTATGAGATGGGGGACACAATATTCATAGACGGTTTTATGGTCGTTAATCTCAAAAAAATGCGGGAAGAGGATTTTTTCAGCAAATGTATGGACATTGCTTCCCGTTGGAGCGCTTTGCTGACATCCGTGGAAATGGATGTGCTGAACATGGCCTGCAAAAATCAGATTTGCAAATTGGACTACATTTATCAGGTCCCCGGTATGGTTTATCACACAGATACTGCCGGCCCTATGTACTGGCAAAACGACTGCTACGAAATTCCTTCTTCAAAACCGCAACTGCAGCAAAATACTGCAGTCATTCATTATGCCGACAATTCAGACCCTGTGAAGGTCTGGCTGTTGCCGGAAAATGAGATTCCGGAGGAATATATGAGGTATATGCGCCAATCCCCTTTTTACCGGAAATAAAAAAACCGGCTTCGGGCAAACCCGAAGCCGTTTTTTTTATTGTTCAGTCAAAACATTTCCAAATTGTTTCAATAATTTTCTGCTGTTCGTCTTCCGTCATTTTGTTGTCGCTCGGCAAGCACAAACCTCTTGCAAATATACCTGAATCTGTACTGTTATTATTGCCGTTGTCCACCCCTGTCCCAAGGGTCACGAAAGGATTGCCGGAATATACGGGCTGCAAATGCATGGGTTTCCAAATCGGCCTTCCTTCTGCCCTGATTTTTGCCAGGACTTCCAAGATTTCTGTGGGGCAGGATTTTCCGTGTTCGGGAATGTAACCTGCTTTGTCCGCACTGCGTTCCTGCCGGCACATGGCAGTTTCGTCTATCAACAGGCCGCTGAGCCAGAAATTTGGGCTGCTGTTTTTTTCATCATAGGGGTTCATGCTGACGGGCAGCCCTTTGAACCCTGCTTTATATCTTTCGTAGATTGCCCGCTTTTGTGCAATGTGTTCCTGCAAATGCGGCAACTGGCCACGCACTATTCCTGCATCAATATTGGAAATGCGGTAATTATATCCTAATTCCTTGTGCTGGTACCAGTGGGCCGCTTCCCGTGACTGGGTTGACCATTTGCGGGCAAGCCGCACCGCTTCCGCATCCGCCGACACCAACATTCCGCCGGTTGATCCTGTGATAATTTTATTGCCGTTGAAACTGAAAGCATTGTACCGTCCGAATGTTCCTGTTTGCCTGCCTTTATATGTTGCGCCCAGGGATTCTGCCGCATCCTCAATGAGGACGGCGTTATGCTTTTCACATACCGCCAATATTTCATCCATTTTGGCAGGTGTGCCGTAAAGATGTACCAATACCACCACCTTGATATCCGGGTAAAGCGTAAAGGCCTTTTCCAATGCCGCAGGGTCCATATTCCAAGTGTCCCGTTCCGCATCAACGAAAACTTGTGTCCCGCCTTCGTAACTTACGGGATTAACTGTGGCCGCAAAAGTGAAATCGCTGCACGCCACCTTTGTTCCCGGTTTCACGCCCGCCAGTTTCATGCAAAAATGCAGGGATGCCGTACAGCAGGACAGGGCGGTGGCGCAAACCGGTTCGGAAAGGGAATTTTTGGGGGCAAGAAATTCTGCCATCTCTTTTTCAATGACGCTTATGTTCTCGCCCACAATTGATACCCAGTTTGTGTTATAGGCATCCATCATATATGTGATTTCCTCCCCGTGCATGGTCGGGGTCGCCAGCCATACCGGTTTTGCCAAAGGCACTGTTTTCCCTGTGAACATTGACTGCCTCCTCAGTTATGCCGCAATATTTTCAGCTGCAACGCTGTACTATTTCAATTACTTTTGCCACATCAGCATCCGTCAGCCACAAATGTGTTGGCAAGGTTATCAGACGGGTGCTGATATTGTGGGCGTTGGGACATGTTCCGTGGGCATAGGCGTATATGCCGTATTCTGTGTTGTCACGGTAATGCACGCTTGCAAAGATTCCGTTTTTCCCCAATTCGTCCATTATTTTATTTCTGTCCGCAACTGCCAAAGCATAAATGTGACAGGAACATTCTTCAAAATTGTTGACGGGTATAATCTTAAGTTTCGGATTGTTTTGAAATGCCGCATTATACATGGCAAATATCTCCCGCCGGCGGGCATTGTCCCCGTCCAGATATTTTAACTGCACAAGGGCAATGGCCGCCATTACGGAATTGCCGTTGTATTTGTAACCGAGGTAATTTACGTCATACTGCCAGGAATATGTCCCCAGATTACGGCGGGCATAAGTGTCCTTATCCAATCCGAACCACGCCATCTGCCTTGTGAGTTCATCGCCTTCTGCATCCGCCCAGCAAATCATGCCGCTGTCGCCGGTGGGCAGGTTTTTTGCCGGGTGAAAGGAATACACTGCCACATCAATCCCTTCCCAGGTGCCGGGGGACACCCCCTCCACCCTTGTGCCAGCCATGTGGGCGGCATCCAAAATAAGTTTGAGTTTATATTTTTTGCAGAGGGCAATAATCTCTTTGAGCCGCCCCGTCCTGCCCCCGTATCCAACAAAAATCACTGCCCTGGTTTTGGCAGTGATTTTTTTTTCCACATCCTCCGGGTCAAGGCAAAGGTACTCGTCCACATCCGCAAATACGGGATGCAGGTTTTCATACATAATGGCGTGGTTGGTCACTACAAAGGTGATGGGGGTGGAAATGATTTCGTCCCCCTCCTGCCAGCCGTTCTGCATTTTCAAAATTTTCACCGCCAGATGCAGTCCTGCGGAATTGGAACAGAGATAATAGGCATGGGTATGGCCTGTGTATTTTTTCCACGCTTCTTCAAACTGAATTGTTTTATAACCAACGCCGGGCCAGCCGCAGTCCAGACATTCCCTTATTTCTTCCAAACATTCTTCTGTATGAAATTTTGGTTTCAGAACTTGTATGGCCATTTGTTTCCCCCTAAATTTGTTTGAGTTGGAACTCCTGCACAATCAGCCGGCTTAAATATGCCAGCAGTTCCTGTCTTCCGGGCACATTTTCCGGCTCTTTTATTTTTTCCTCTTCCAGTTCTTTTAACTGCTCTTCATATTCCTCCAAAAGAAATTGTTTGTAGTCCAAGCCATATTTTTTTGCATAGTAAATGTTGTCATCCACATTGATTCTTTCACCTTCCGAGGGCCACACCATGCTTTGACCACGCTTATGCACCATTCTGATGTCCGGATGAAACCGGATGGTATAATCAGGTGCCAAAGCATGTATTTTCCTTGCCAAATCCGCTTCCTCATTGCAAAAAAATATGTTTTCGTCAAAGCCGCCTATCAAATCAAAAACTGTCCTTCTCAAAAAAACATCGCAACCTTCCAAAAACATTGTACGCTCGTCAAACAGGTCATACTGCAACGCCAGCCACATAAAATTACGCCGGCAGCAATGACGGTATTCAAACCGGTAGCCGTAAGAACAGCCGTTGCTGCCGTCCTGTTCAAGCATTCTGCCGCCCAGCCAGCCCAAACGGGGGTCTGCATTAAATTTGTCAACTATCTTTTTGAATACCGGCTCAACCAAGACAATATCATGATTCATAAAGGCAAGTATCTCACCATGGGCAAGGGATGCGCCCAAATTACATCCTGCACCGTATCCCGCCCTGTTGTCCTGACTGACATAGATACATTCACCGCTGCCGTGGGTACGCAATGTTTCCAAAGCATTGTTTTCCTGCGGATTATGGTCAACAATAACAATTTCCAGTTCTTCCCCTATGTCATTGTATTGTTTTACGGAATCAAGAAAATCCGCCAGGCATTTGTTGTTGTTGTAAGCCAATGTCACAATGGATATTTTCACTTCAGTTCCCCTGTCCATTTATCTTTCTATAATCCGGCTTTTGGTCATCCGTTTTTTTGCCGGCCGCTACCAATTTGTATTCTTTGAAAATCAGTTTGTTCAAATATGCCACCAATTCCTGCCGCTCCCGTACATTTTCGGGACGGTTTGTTTTTTCTTCTTCCAATCTTTCCGACTCGTCTTTGTATTCCTGCAAAAGATAGGGTTTGTAGTCAAACCCGTATTTTTTGCAGTAATAGAGAAGGTCATCCAATGCGATTCTGTCCCCCCTGGGCGCCGGCAAATCGCTCCGCCCCCCCAAGTGTATCATGCGGATATCAGGATGGAACTCAACGGTATAACCTGCCGCAAAAGTATGGATTTTATTCACTATATCCGCTTCCTCATTACAAAAAAGGTAGTTTTCATCATATCCGCCTATCAAATCAAAAACTTTTCTTCTCATGAAAGTGGCGCAACCCATCAGAAACATTGTCCTTTCATCAAAAAGATTATATTTCAGCGACTGGCCGGCAAATGAAGGGCGGTATAGGGTGTGATATTCAAACCGGTAAGCGTAGGAACAACTGGGGGTTCCGTCCTCCTCCAATATTTTGCCCCCAAGCCAGCCCAAGTTGGGGTTGTTGCTGAATTTTTCAACCGCTTTCCCGAACACCGGTTCAATCAAAAGCATATCCTGGTTCATAAAGGCAAGTATTTCACCCCGTGCCAAAGATGCGCCTAAGTTATAGCCGCCGCACAGCCCTGCCCCGTTGTCCTGCGTAACATAAATACATTTGCCTGTTGCGGGATGATTACGCAATGTTTCCAAGGCACTTTTTTCCGGCGGATTATGGTCAACAACAATAATTTCCAATTCATCGCCTATGTCGTTGAATTTTTTTATGGAATCAAGGAAATCAGCCAGACATTTGTTGTTATTGTACGCCAATGTTATAACTGAAATTTTCACTTTGATTGGGCGGCCTGCCGTTCCAACATTTTTTCTTTAACATAATTTTTGGCAATGCACAACGCAAAACATGTTGACGGGCCAAACTTCTTACAGTTTTTATAGTCACAGGCCATTTCATGTGTGTCCCAATATGCATCCCATTGCCTGTGAAGTTCTTCATGAATATCTTCCCCTTTTTTGTAAATCCTGAAGTCAGGAATCTTGATGAGGGAATAACTGGAGGAACACCAGATAACCGAACCGTCCGGCATAAAATCCAACGGAGGATTGTTGCAATGTGTTGTGCTAAACTCTATTTTGTTTCTCATTTGCCTGATAAATTCCGGATGCAGTTCGCAGGCGTTGATCGTGCAGTCAAAACCGATTTCAATATCTGGTTTGACTTTGAAAACTGTTTCGCAGAATGACAGCATATCATCCGTGTAGTCATAAAAATCAAAAACATTATTGTGTGTTGGGGTTGCAGGGGCAACCCTGATGTGCAAATGTTCTTCGGATGCGTAATGGTCAATAACTTTTGCAATCCGGTCCGCTTTTACCTGATTCATTTCAGAATCCGGCACAAGAGTTGTGGCAAGGGAAACCCCTGCGTCAGAGTAGTTGACTATATAGTCAAGGTTTTTGTAAAAAAGCCCTTCCTGGGATTCCGTAAAATCAGTATTTACCAGCCATCCCCTTACGCAACCATATTCATTTGCCACTTTACGCAGAAACGGATGCGGTGCAATAAGGTTGCTGAAGAAACATACCCTTCTGTCTTTTTTTTCACAAATGTCTAAAACTTCATACAGGTGGCTGTACAATAGTGGTTCTCCGCCCATTATGTTAAAATCACCGTTATCCATCAATTCCAATATCTGTGTGAACATGCTGACCGGCATTTCCACTATACCCCGTCCGTCGCCTTCCAAAAACCATTCCCGCTGAAAGCAGTATTCACATCTTCTGGAACATCTGTTGGTTACCGAAATATTCATTTTCACACCTCCATTAAATGCAGATATCCGCCGCTGCTAAAAAAACTTTGAATGTCAGATTCCTGATATTCCATAAAATTTGCTACATCTGACCTGTGATATCCTGTCACCAAATAGTACTGATATGCCATATATGTCTGCATTTTGTCCACCCGTCCCACAATTTTAAACCGGTTGATACCAAGTTCATGGTACATTTCCCAGTTACTGGCACGCACATTATGCTGCCTTCTCCCCGGCTTAAGATACTCGTCTTTGTAAAAACAATTATTTTCCGTAGTCCCATACAAAACACCTTCACTGATATTACGCTCATGTTCTTTGCGTTTCGGGCAGTGGGAATGGCAGGTTTCATTTAAGAGAATTTCCAGGTTTTCACGGTGGGTAAATTGTTTCAGCAATCCGTAATTGTTGTTGAATTCATAAGGAAGCACAACAATCCTGTCCTCAGACAACCTGTTAATGACTTCTATGGTTTCTTTTATTGTAGGGGCAAAATCCGTAGTTGTGCTCCAGGAAACCGGCAAAGAGGGATATTTCTTCTGAATATATTCTGCCATTATTTCACTGGCAACCATAACACATCCGCCCATTTCCTCAAGCAAGGCGGCCATTGCATTGCCCGTATAATCGTCCAAATGTTTTTTCTCCAGCAGAAGATTGGTAAAAGTCACTCTGTATTTAATCTTGAAGCACTTGTAAAGCAAAACTATGTTTTTGAAGTTTTCCAATGTCGCCCGTTCAGCGGTAATCCTGCCGCCATTCCAAATACACCGGCAGGGACAACCATACGCAAAGCCAATTTCAAAATCGTTGTAAAACCATTGCGGTTCCTTCATTCTGATATAAAGCAAAGAATTCGTCAAATCCCTGACACTTTCAGAATCCGGAATTGAATATATATACATACCATCTGCCTCCTTGTCTTCCTGAATTAATGCGAACAAAAATTTTAGTCAGTGTCACGGACAATCTGGGTTGTCCCGCTAAGCTGGCTTTTTAACAACTTGTCCATATAATCTAAAAACTGCATCCTGAAAGTGGGTAACACAAAATATTCCAAATAAGCGGTAATTGTGTTTTCCTTGTCCAAACGCCCTTCTATCTTGTACCTTGTAATGCCCCTCTTGGAAAAAAGGGGGATTTCTGCCCTGCTGATACGGTGTTTGGGTATATATGCCGGGTCGTACTTAATGTTCCGCATCTTACATTCGGGCATTGTGGCGGTTTCCATAATGTTAAAGAGATTGTTCCTTTTGTAGTGTTCCATCCTGTGAGGGCAGTCGTCAACACACCTTTCATTGACTAAAACCTCTATGTTTTCCGGGTGAATCAGCCGGTCCACTTCGGGATGGCTGTTCATATCCCTGGGCAGAACCACAATCGTATTCCGTGAAAGTTCGTTGATTTTTTCCACACATTCGTCAGGGGTTTTGCCATAGTCAGTGGTTGTGCTCCAGCAAACTTTCAGATTGGGATATTTTTTCATGTAGTCCGCCATCAGGGGAATGCTAACCATCACATAGCCGCCGTACTTGTCCAACACTTCCGCAATTCTGTTGCCGTAGGTGTCATAAAGATGTTCCCGCCGCAAAAGAAAATTTGTAAATGTCAGGCGGTACTTAATTCCGTGGCGGGCATACAACTCCACCACGCCCTTTCCCCAATCATAGGGTTCAGCAATAATTCCAAATTCTGACCGGCTGCCGTTCCATATGCAGGAAGGGGGGCAGCCATAAGCCATTTCTATCTGAAAATCATCATAAAACCATTCCTTTTTTTCCTGCATAATCTGCAAAAGGACGGCATTGATTGGCCCTGTATCGTATGAATCGGGAATAGCAAAACGTAACATTATGTTTCTCCTTTCAGGTTACACCTATTTTCCGGGTCTGAAAATCATGTCCGTTCCGTAAAGTTCATCCAATCTGTGCAGGACTTCATTTTCTATCCAAGGGAAATAATCCATGTTGAGGTAGCCGCTAAAACGTGACCGGCAAATATCAACCGCTGCAGGTACAAACTTTTGTTTCCCCAACCAATTGAAGAATTTATCCACCCTTGCTTTCAATTCCTCCATAGGTAATGGTTCATCCTTTTCTCTGAATATTGATTCATTCTCAAATTCAAGATAATAGCGGCCATTTCTTTCCAAAGGTATTGCGTGTATTGATGGCGCTATCCTGAAAGCATTGTATGTGTTCCGTTTTATTTGCCACCAGGCATCCGGCGTAATTTCCACTACTTTTTTTTCTCCGTCTTTCAAAGTGTCGCTCCAGCAGAAATAATCCAAATCTATATCCAATACCACCGGTGCCGCAAACTCCCCGTAATCAGTAAGCCCGCCCCTGTAAAAATCAAACGGTCTGATGTTGGAAACAATGTCTTCCTTAGTTTGTTCTTCAAGTTTTTTTCTTACTTCCTCATCTTTGTCGTCCACATAGTCCAAAATATCCCTTCTGTTCCCGCCTATATCCGTGAACACATGCCCTATAAATTTTTTTTTGAATTCATAGTTGTTTTCGTAATTTATCAAGGATATGAATTTGTCAAACATGCCTTCATAAATAGCCGGAAGTATAAAGTTTGCAATTCCAAATATATCATACGAGAGATGTTTGCTTACTTCCAAATTTCCCGGCAATGTGCCAAGGTCATAGGCATAAAGTCCGCCCATATCATCATCATGGTGGTCCACGTGCAGAAGTATATTTTTAAAAACATCTATTTTTCCCATGGTAACAAAAAGATGCCAGGCATAATATGCTTCCTTGTGTTCTTCCATTACTATAACAGGAACTTTGTTTATTTTTTCCATCAGTCATCCCTTCTTTCCAAACATTTTTAATATACATTATATTGTGTTTGTGCTTGTTTTTCAAGTCGTATATTGTATTTTCACCATTTTGCCTACGCCAAATTCTTTGCATCAAATTTTATTCCAAAAATGACTTTTTTTATTTTATTGTTTATTATATTACAACATAATTCTTTTTTCAATATCTTTTTCGTGAAAAGATAAATCACAATGCGGAACTATCTTTATATTTTTTCTCATATTTTTGTATTTTCCTTGACATTTTG
The DNA here is from genome assembly GCA_045598345.1 of Acidaminococcaceae bacterium. Taxonomy (GTDB): domain Bacteria; phylum Bacillota; class Negativicutes; order Acidaminococcales; family Acidaminococcaceae; genus Phascolarctobacterium_B. Next base: position 118,734 of record JAZLLX010000093.1, read on the forward strand.
AAATATTTTGCATACAATATAAATGTACGTTGGGAGGTGACAAATATGGGTTATGTCTTTGACAAAAGGATATGCCTGGCAAATATTGACTATCTGGCAAGGCAGAAGAACATTAACCGCAAGCAGTTGGAAGAGGCGGCAGGTGTCAGCCAAGGATATATTTCCCGCCTGATGAAGGAGGGCAACACTACCAAACTTACGGTGGATGTCATTATGAACATTGCCCATCTTCTGAATGTTACGCCCAATACTTTGCTCCTGAATCCTTTGGATGAGGAAAGCGGCAAACTGGCGGTCAAGGTTGAGTTTATTTACAAACTGGCTTCCGAAACCAAAAGCCGGCACTTGAAGTGGTCGCAACCTGACCGTTCCTTCAATTCCATACGGGTAGGCCCCAAGGTCTACAACACGGTGGGAAATGCTTTTATGTGCAGGGTCAGTGACGGGGATGTTTTCATTCTGGTCAAAGTGAAGAATGCGGAGGATGATTCCACCGGCTACTGCATCGCCCTTGTGCAGGAAAAGGAGTTCATCAATATGTGTTTCACCCTCAGCACGGACAGGACGAATTATGCCGCCGAAATGGAAGAGTTGTACAAGCTTGTCGTAAGTTCCATGGACAACTCCGTTTTGACCGCCAAAGCCAAAGAAGCCATGCAAAGATTCTTAGGCGATTGATTTTTCGGATAAAATTTCAACACGTATTGAATACATTTCAACATTTTAGGGTTTTTTGGCCCAAAGGAGGAAAAATGGCAAACAAAAAAAGAATTTTTGATGAGAACCTGACAAACCAACAGCGTTGTTCCAGACACTATAAACTGGACGCATTAAGGAAAAAGGCGGCAGAGATTTTTAAGCATGCCACCCTGTGGCCCTTCACTAAAACTTACCGCTCCGACCGTCTGCTGAACGCCCAGCTGATGAGCATTATCAATTTGCCGCCCAAATGGACGGATAAGGATATGCAGAATGCCCAGGCGGCTTTGTGGAAACTGCAAAAGGAACTGAAGATGGAAGACCGTTCCATCGCCACCCTGCAGCTGGAAAATATTTTGGCTTTGGTTCTGGCGGATTCCGCCGCCAAAAATGAGGAAAAGGCACAGGCGCTTTTTGATGCCATGAACTATGTTGGCACAAATATGCTGAAGAAACCGCCTGAGAATCCTTCGGAAGCGGTGGTACTTTGCTATTTGACGGAAAGCCAGCCCAGGGAATTGCCCGACTGGTACACCGATGCCTTGGTGGACTTGATGATGAAACGACTGAACCCGCAACAGGCGGTACATTTCAGCAATGCGGTCTATAAGCGTGTTGCCGCCGCCCTGGATATGCCCGACCTGTCCGGCGTGGATGTCAAAGACGCCCCCGCCAAAGCGGACGACAACAGCATCCCGCCAGATGAACGGCTGTAAGAAAATTAGAAGTTGTAAGTTAGAAGTTATAAATTAAAGGTAAGATGTTCCTGTGATTAGAATTGGGAAAGTTAGCAGAAAGCGAATGTTACCCTCTCCTTGGGGAGAGGGGCAGGGGTGTGGGGAAACATTGGATTACGCTGTCGCTAATGAAAAGATAAAAACTTAAAGCTTAAAGTTATGGTAAAATGTTCCAATGATTATATTTAGGTGTCAGGTATCAGGTCACAGGTTACAGGAACATGAGTAGCCCCCGCCCTTGCGGGGGCTGTCGCTTTTAGGAACGTGGTTGCGACTGGGGGTGCGGATTACGCTGACGCTAACGAAAAGATAAAAACTTAAAACTATAGTAAAATGTTCCAGTGATTATATTTAGGTGTCAGGTTACAGGAACATGAGTAGCCCCCGCCCTTGCGGGGGCTGTCGCTTTCAGGAACGTGGTTGCGACTGGGGGTGCAGATTACGCTGACGCTAATGAAGAAATAAAAACTTGAAACTTAAAGTTATGGTAATATGTTCCGATGATTATATTAGGGTAAAGGAATTAGGAATTAGAAATTAGAAATTAGAAATTAGGAAAGTCAGTGGTTATGCCCCCCCTCGCCCCCCCCTAAGGGGGCGGGGGACCGCCTACGGGAGCGTGTTGGCGGTGGTGGGGTGAGCAATTACGCTGACGCTAATGAAAAGATAAAAACTTAAAATTTATGAATGCT
>JAZLLX010000094.1:0-45086 GCA_045598345.1 Acidaminococcaceae bacterium
ATTCAGGATTCAAGGAAAGTCCGCTTAATACGAACCCTCGTCCGCCTCTAAAGGGGCGGGGGACCGCCTATGGGAGCGTGTTGGCGGTGGTGGGGTGAGCAATTAGGCAGGTACTTTTTAGTTAGAAGTTGTAAGTTAGAAGTTAGAAATTAATGGTAATAAGTTCCATTGATTATATAACAAATTACAGGAACATAAGTAGCCCCCGCCTTTGCGGGGGCTGGCGCCTATGGGAGCATAGAAAGGCGACTGGGGGTGCAGATTGCGCAGGAAACATTGTCACTGCCTACCAACATTGTGCAAGGCGATGCTTTGCCCGGGTGCTGAACCTTGCCTACGGCAAGAACCCGTCCCCATACAAACTCTGCAAACCTTCCTGCTATAATCACCGGAACACAAAACAAATTAAAAATAAAAAATTATGGTGATATGTTCGCATGATTAAAATAAAAAAGCCCGCTTAATGCGAACTTTTTTCCCGCCCAGGCGTGGGCGGGGTGACAATCGTTAGGAACATAGGTGGATTGACGGAGTGGGTCGCTCTCCCCGACTGAAGAACTAAACTTAACACAATACTGACCAATGCTATAATCACAGGAACATTTTACCATAACTTTAAGCTTTAAGTTTTTATCTTTTCATTAGCGTCAACGTAATCCTATGTTTCCCCACACCCCTGCCCCTCTCCCCAGGGAGAGGGTTACTTCCGCACTATGCCAACTTTCCTGAAACCTGACATCTAAAACCTGATACCTAAATTATAATCACCGGAACATCCTACCATAACTTTAAGCTTTAAGTTTTTATCTTTTCATTAGCGACAGCGTAATTGCTCACTCCACCGCATCATAATTCTGCACGTCCAGCACTTTATATCCTGCATCGGAGATTTTGCCGACTATGGCCAGGCCTTTGTCACCCATTGCCGCACGGATGTTGATGGTGGCGGTGCCGTCATCCAATACTCTCGGCACCAAACTTAGAATATTTATGTTCTCATCTTTGAACATGGTCGCCAATTCTGCCACCACGCCCACTTTGTCGGGGGTTTCAATGGAAAACCGGGTGCAGGGTTTGTGCATTGCCATAATTTCTATAAAGGCACGGAAAATATCTTTTTTGCTGATAATGCCCACCAGCCGGTTGTCCGCATCCACCACCGGGAAGCAGGCAAAATCATATTTGTAGAACTGGTAAGCGGCAAACTCAATGCTGTCGTCCGGTTTAAGGCACACCACATCCCGGTGCATCAGGTTTTTAACCTTGAACATTCCCAAAAGGGTGTTGATTTCCTGGCGGCTCATCAAACTCACATCCGCAGGACATACCTTGACCACATCCGCCTCAACCAGAATACCCCTTACCCTTTGCAAATCGTCAACTACGGGAAGGGCGTGATGCCTTGACCCACGCATACATTCCGCCACCTGGGGCAGGGAAAGGTCTTCGGAAGTGGTAATAATTTCGCCACTGGTCATGTAATTCTTTACAAACATTTTTAACCTCCCAAATATGCTTTACGGACTTCATCGGAAGCCGCCAATTCCCTGGCGGTCCCGCTTAAAGTGATTCTGCCTGTTTCCAACACATAGGCCTTGTCCGCAATGGACAGTGCCATATTGGCATTTTGTTCAACCAAAAGTACGGTTGTACCGTCAAAATTGATTTCTTTGATAATATCAAAAATTTCCCGGACCAGCAAGGGGGCAAGCCCCATGGAGGGTTCGTCCAGCAAAAGCAGTTTGGGTTTGGACATCAAGGCCCTGCCCATTGCCAGCATTTGCTGTTCGCCGCCGCTCAAAGTGCCGGAAATTTGATTTTTTCTTTCCATCAATCGGGGGAACTTGACAAATACATCCTGCAAATCCCGGGCAATGCCTTCCTTGTCTTTCCGCAAATAGGCGCCCAGTTCCAAATTCTCCAATACGGTCAGATTGGCAAACACATGCCGTCCTTCCGGCACCTGTACCAACCCTTTGCCCACAATTTTATGGGCGGGGATGCCGGTAATGTCTTCGCCGTCATAGCTGATTACGCCTGTCTTGGGTTTCATCAGACCGGAAATGGTCCGCAAGGTGGTGGATTTTCCCGCCCCATTGGAACCGATGAGGGCAACAATCTCCCCTTCGGTAACTTCCAAACTGATGCCTTTGATGGCATGGATGGCGCCGTAATAACAGTTAAGGTCAGTAACTTTTAACATCAGTTCATAACCTCCTCACCTAAATATGCCTCAATAACCCGACGGTTATGCTTAATCTCCTCCGGCGTGCCTTGGGCAATCAACATTCCGTATTCCAGAACATAGATTCTTTCGCACACGCCCATGACCAAACTCATGTCATGTTCAATGAGCAAAATGGTCAGGTTGAATTTTCCTCTTATCCATTTAATCATTTCCATCAGTTCGTGGGTTTCCTGCGGATTCATGCCCGCCGCCGGCTCGTCCAGCAAAAGGAGTTTCGGTTCTGTTGCCAACGCCCGGGCAATTTCCAGACGGCGTTGCTTGCCGTAGGGCAAGTTCTTCGCCTTTTCCTGCGCCAAATCTTCCAAATGGAAAATCTTCAGCAGTTCCATTGCCTTGTTGGTAATGACTTCTTCCTCCGCCAAATATTTTTTGTCCCGCAAAATGGCATTCCCCAAACCGTAGGAAACGTGCATATTATAAGCAATTTTCACATTGTCAATTACGCTCAAGTCCGCAAAAAGGCGGATGTTCTGGAAGGTGCGTGCCATACCCATTTGGGTGACCTGATAAGATTTTTTGCCGCTGGATTTTTCCCCGTCAAAATAAATCTCGCCCTCTGTCGGTGTATATACTCCCGTAATCATATTAAAGGCGGTGGTCTTGCCTGCACCGTTAGGGCCGATGAGCCCCACCAGTTCCCCTTTATTGATATACATTTTCAAATCGCTTACTGCCCGGAGTCCGCCAAAGACAATGGAAACATTTTTGACATCCAATAATTTTTCAGCCATCTTATTTCCCCTTTCCCAGCAATCTGCCGAACATTTCTTTACTCAGTTCCTCATTGCCGAACAATCCCTGCGGACGGTAGAGCATGAGGACAATCATGGTTATGGAATAAATAATCATACGCCATTCCGGGAAATCGGACAATGCGGCACTCAAGAAAGTCAAAAGCATTGCCCCCACAATGGAACCCGTCATGGAACCCAGGCCGCCCAACACCACCATGGTCAAAACATCAAAGGAACGCATAAAGGTGAAGGATGCGGGATGGGCGATAAAGAAGTAATGGCTGAACATACAGCCCGCCGTGCCGGCAAAAGCCGCACCAAGGATAAACGCCATTACTTTATATTTTGTGGTGTTGATACCCATGGTGTCCGCTGCAATTTCGTTTTCACGGATCGCCAGGCAGCAGCGGCCATAGGAGGAATTTTTGAAATTCTTGATAAAGAAAATAATGAGTATCATAATCCAGAACACATTGGTGAAACTGGTTTCCCGGGGAATACCCATCAGGCCGGACGCCCCGCCCACATATTCAATGTTCAAAATGCAGATACGGATAATCTCACCCAAGCCAAGGGTGGCGATGCAGAGATAGTCACCGTTCAGACGCAGGGTGGGCAGACCGATCAAAGCGCCCAAAACACCGGCTGACACGGTGGCCAGAACAATGCCCAACGCAAAGGGATATTCCCACATCATTGTCACCACCGCCCCCATGTAAGCGCCCACCGCCATAAACCCGGCATGCCCGATGGAGAACTGGCCCGTGTAACCGTTGATGAGGTTCAAAGACACCGCCAGGATAATGTTGATACAAATCATGACAATGTTCAATTCCCAGAAGGGGTCAATAATCCCTAAACTGATTAATCCTTGAATAACAGCATAAAGGACTGCACAGGCGATAAAAATTTTCAAATCTTGTTTATGCACAACATTCATTTCTATCACCTACACTTTCTCGCTGACATTTTTGCCCAACAGACCCGCGGGCTTGTAGAGCAAAATGAAAATCAAAATCAAAAAGGCGGCCGCATCACGGAAAGTGGAAAGGCCGATACCTGCTACCAATGCCTCCACCACGCCCAGGATAATTCCGCCCAACATGGCACCGGGAATAATGCCGATGCCGCCCAGCACTGCCGCCACAAAGGCCTTAATACCGGGAGTCATACCCATTAAGGGGTCAATAGAATTGTAATAAATGCCTACTAAAACACCGCCGGCCGCCGCCAAGGCGCTGCCAATGGCGAAGGTCATGGCAATGGTGCGGTCAATGTTGATGCCCATCAGGCGTGCCGCATCCGCATCAAAACTCACCGCCCGCATGGCCTTGCCTGCGGTGGTGTGATTTACTATATAAGTCAACAGTCCCATCAGCAGCAAACTGATGATGAGAATGATTATTTGCTGAGAATTAACAACCAAAGGACCGAAGTGATATACCGTTGCCTCAAACACCGGCGGGAAGGTTTTTGGTTGGGGTGACACGAACAAAATCATGCCGTATTCTAACAAAAAGGAAACACCGATTGCGGTAATCAGAATCGCAATCCTGGGTGCGTTTCGCATCGGCCTGTAGGCCAGACGTTCCACAATAATGCCCACCACCGCCGCACCTGCCATAGACAAAATTATGGCCGGCAGGAAGGGCAGACCCAATTTCGTAATTGCCCAATAGCCGAAATATGCCCCCAGCATATAAATGTCGCCGTGAGCAAAATTAATCAGTTTCATTATGCCGTAAATCATCGTATAACCGAGTGCGATCAGGGCATAGATACTGCCCAGGGACACTCCGTTAATCAGCTGTTGGCACAACTGCTCCAACAAATTTTCCATAACAACTCCCTAAGATAAAAACAATGGAACTGGCTGGCGTGCCAACCAGTTCCACTGCCTATTATACTATTACATGTTAACTTTTGCAACTAATTTGGCAACGCCGCTGGACAAATCAAGAATCAGGCCGGGCATTACAGGATTATGTTTTTCGTCATAGGTTAAAGTTCCGCCGGCGATGGCGAGATTTTTGGTAGCGGCCATTGCTTTGGCAATCGCTTCACCGTTAGCGCCCTTGCCTGCTTTTTCCATAGCGGCAAACAATACTTTACCCGCATTGTAGCCCTGTTGGCTGAATACATCGGCGTTTTCGCCTTTGAATTTCTTGTAAGCGTCCATAAATGCTTTGATGGAAGGATCCGGGTCATCAGCACTGAATGCGGATACATAGAAGCAGTTCTTCAGGGCCGCTTTGCCGGCAATCTCTGCCAATACAGGGGATTCCCAACCATCACAACCGTACATCGGAACGGTAATGCCCAATTCACGGGCCTGTTTAATAATCTTGGAAACTTCTTCATAGTAACCGGGAACATAAATTGCTTCCGGGTTAGCCGCTTTCAAACGGGTAAGAGCCGCCTTGAAGTCAACATCCTTTGCCAAGTATGCTTCATTGGCAACAACTTTGCCGCCCATTGCCACCAAGGTCTTTTCAAAGTTTGCCGCCAAACCTTTGGCGTAATCACTGGACTTGTCCATATAAATTGCACAATTCATGGTCTTTTTGTTCTCTGCCGCAAATTTAGCCATTACGCTGCCCTGGAAGGGGTCAATGAAGCAGGCACGGAACATATAGGGATTAACACTGCCGTCTTTTTGCAATGTAACTGCCTCACCGGTAGCGGAAGGAGCAATTTGGGGAACCTTCGCACCAAAGGTGATAGGAGCGGTTGCCATTACACAGCCGGTGGTAGCAGGGCCGCAAGCAGCCACAACTTTTTCCTGGTTAATCAGTTTGGTCATAGCGTTGCCGGATTCGCCCGGTTCAGATTTGGTGTCGGCTTTAACAACCACAACTTTTGAAGAGCCCCACAAGCCGCCCTTGTCGTTCACTTCTTTTGCCGCCAGTTCAAACCCCTGGCTAATGTGTTGGCCATACATAGCCACACCACCTGTGTACTCAAAGCAGGCGCCAACCTTAACTTCTGCACCGCTGTCTTTTTTGCCGCAACCGGTCATCATCACAGCGCTGCTTGCCATCATAACTGCCATAGCAGCCATCATCGCACATTTTTTCCAAGATTTCATCTTTTTTTTCCTTCTTTCTTTGAAAATAAATTTTTATTTTTGTCTGCCCACATTTCCGCAGACATTGAAAACTGAATTATAATCGGTAATTTTCGCAAAGCGAAAATTGTCCATAGTTTATAATTTTTAACTTTTAATTTTTCATTATCTTATAAACGCCAACGGTGCAAACAGGAACTGCATAGAGCAGCAGGAAGCCCCAGCAAGCGGTGCCGTAGCCCTTAACAATCAGGGACAGCAGGCCGAAAGCGGAAATTGCCACGCCTACCAGCACTACGCCCACAACCAGGCCCACATGCATATTGCCGGTCATTTCCTTGCCACGCTCTTTCATGGCAACTTCAATACGATCAGTGAAGGCCTTAACGAAGCCCGTACCTGTTTCAATTAAAGTGCCAAACAGCACCAGTTCAAAAATGGCATAAAACCATTTCATGTCCAAAGCGTTGAAAATAACTGTTACCGGCACATCCGCCTTAACTGCAGCGGGCAAATCACAGCCCATAGCCAAAAGCAACAGGATACCGGGAATGATGCCCAAAGCGCCGGTCAGAGCGCCGCTGACAAAGGCCTCTTTTCTGCTTTCGCAGTCACGGATTGTATAAAGGAACAGGGGCATAACTACCAAATTGTAGAAAGAATACTGCAACCCGTTGGTCAGCCATGCTCCGTCCTTAATGGGCTCTGCAAAACTTTGGCTGATATTGCCGCCAAATTTTACAAAAACAAGAATCACAAAGAGAATGTACACCGCATATAAAACATAAGACCAGAATGACAACACATCCTCAATTACCTTGGTACCCTTGAACACCAGGAACACAATGCCCACGGACAAAATTCCAACGCCTACCCAATAGTTGATGCCCAACAAATCACGCATCATACTGCCCGCCGTAGCGTTCACAACACCCAGCACGATGAACAGCATCAGCCAGTACAAAATGTCATAAGCATAAGCGCCGTACTTGCCCAAAAACACTTTCATCAATGAGCCGTAATCATAGGTCTTGAACAGGCGTGCAACCTCAAAGGTCAGACAGGCAATTACTGACCACACCACCATTGTCACCAACAGACCCAACAAACCGCCCTTCATGCCGCTCACGCCGAAGAACTGGGCAATTTCCGCACCGGTTCCGTAACCGCCGCCGATAACTACCGACTGAAAAATAAATCCTGGGATTAAATACTTTACCCAACCTCTTTTGATGTTTTCCACTTTCTCCTCCTAAAATTTTCTATTACCAACCAGCACAATGTTTCATTACATCATCACTGATTAAGCCGTTTTTATAATCCTCCATGGCCTCGCCGATAATCTTGAAGGCACGGCGGATTTGTTCTGAAGTAATTACCAAGGGCGGCTGCACCCGCAAGACATGACCCGCCAGGGAAATTACTATCAAACCCTTTTCATAACACCTGTATACCAATTTGAATGTCAATTTTGTATCTTGTACTTTCTTTCCGTCCTTGTCCGTGTAACAAACGCCGATACCCATGGACATACCGATGTTCCGCACAAATTCCACCATATCGGGATGCTGCTCCTGCAACTTCTTTGCCTCTTCTTCCAAGACCCGGGTATGTTCCTTCAACATATCCTGGAACTCCTGTGTCTTGTAATAATCAAAGGCCGCTATGCCCGCTGCACAGGCGGCGGAATTGCCCCCCAAGGTGAACAAGTGTGCCGGGGCCGGCAGGCAGTCCATAATTTCATCCCTTGCCATAAACGCCCCCAAACTCAGGCCTGCGCCCACGGACTTGCCCATAATGATGCCGTCAGGAACAATGCCATAGTTCTCAATGGCAAACCATTTGCCCGTCCGCCAGAAGCCCTGTTGCACCTCTTCACTGATAAAGAGAATGCCGTTGGCTTTGCACATCTCATACAATTTTTTCATAAAAATCGGATGTGCCGGCAAAATGCCCCCATCGCCCTGAATCGGCTCAATCACCACTGCCGCCACTTCCTTGGCCGGCAAATAACTGTCAAAGGCGCGCTGCATATCCGCAAGACATTCCTTTTCCACCACCTCATCGGGTACATCCGTGCCGTAGAAGGGGAAGGCATAAATTTCCGGCAGGAAGGGCCCCATCTTCTCGTGCATTTTTGTGGAACAGGTGGTCATGGTGGAAGAGCCGTAAGTATTGCCGTGATACCCGTTTATAAATACAATTATCTTCTGTCTGCCCGTGAAAGCCCTGGCAAACTTCACCGCACAATCATTGCCGTCACTGCCGCAGTTGCCGAAAGCAATCTTCGCTTTTACGCCGCCGGGGAACACCGACACCAAACGTTCCGCATAGTCAACCGTCTGTTCGTTGTAACTGTAAGCAAAAGTGTATTGGCTGAATTTCTTCAATTGCTCCTCAATGGCTTTGGTAATGACAGGATGGCTGCCGCCCAAGTTCAAGGAAGAAGCGCTGGACAGAAAATCAATATACTCGTTGCCGTCCAAATCCGTAATCACCGCCCCTTCGTGCTTGGCAATCCCCAAAGGGTAATAACTCAAGTGCTGGCAAGGCGCAATAACCTTTTTGTCCCTTGCATACAAGGCCTCACATTTAACCGTCTTGTTCATCTTCACAACCTCCGTATAATAAGAAAAATTAGATTTGATTATACATACAAATATATAAAGCGTCAAATAAATTTTACACATTTGTGTTCTACATATTTTAATTGGCAACTTCTTTACATTTCAAAAGTTTTTGTACTTTGTCAACGGACAAAAGTACTTCAATAATAGAGTTTGACAAAATCCTTATATCCTTATATAATATGATTACTATGCAAACACTATTAGTTCTTTTTATTTTCGTAAGGTTATATTCATTTATGAATTACCGCTCCCTTGCCAAACTGACGCAGGACATACAGAAGGCCGCCGATGCCATAGAGAACGAATCCGGCAACCCCTTAATCTTTGTTACGGACCACAGCCCCACTTATTTTCTCGTCTGCCTGCTCTGTGACCTTGCCTATCTTTGTTTCTGCATTTATTTGATGTTCAGCCCCGAAACATGGACACCGGGCATTCTGCTCTTAATCATTGCTTCTCTGGAAAGTTATGCCACCTTCAACCATGTGGACGGCACCTGCTTTCTGGCCAAGGACGGCTATTACTACCCATCCCTTTGGTGGCGTTACGCCTGCTCCGCCAGTTCCCTCTTCATACTTACGAGATTGTTGCAACTGGAAAAACTTGTAGAATAAAAAACGCCGTCCGGAGAACGGGCGGCATTTTTTATTTCTTATCCAAAAATCTTGTCTTTCAACCTTTTCCCCGTTGGTGTAACCGCCAAACCGCCCAGTGCCGTTTCTTTCAAGCGGTCATCCATAATATCCCCAACCTGCTTTACCGCCGCAATCACTTCATCCACAGGAATAATGCTCTTAATCCCTGCCAAAGCCATGTCCGCCGCCAAAACGGCATTCACCGCTCCGCTGGCATTTCTTTTAATACAGGGACATTCCACCAGTTCCGCCACCGGGTCACAAACAAGTCCCTCAATATTCTGCATACTGATGGCAATGGCATTTGCCATCTGTTCCAAAGTTCCGTCCAACATTTCCACAATGGCGGCGGCCGCCATACATTGGGCAGTGCCGCATTCCGCCTGACATCCTCCCGTAGCCCCGGCAATGCTTGCAACATTGGCAATCACCATGCCCACCCCGGAAGCAGTGAATAAACTGTGAATAACCTTTTCTTCGCTAATGTTGTAAATATCACGGATGGTGATTACGGCGGCCGGCAGAATGCCGCAACTGCCCGCCGTAGGTGCCGCCACAATCTTACCCATGCTGGCGTTCACCTCGGACACTGCCATAGCCCGTGCCACTACCATGCCGAAAGTTTTGCCTAACAAACTCTTGCCTGCATCAACATACTCTTTGTAAATTTTTGCCCCGTCCTGCTGTTCAATCTTCAAAGCACATTTTTCCTTCAACCCCACAGCAATGGACTCATTCATGGTGTCATAAGCCCTTTTCATTTTAGCATAAAGTTCCGTCTCAGAAATATTGGCGGCATCTGCCTGCTCCGCCATCACCAGTTCATAAACCCTTTGCTTTTTTCTCTTCGCCTCGTCCAACAAGTTCTGTATAGAAATATAATCCATAATGCTGTCTCCTATTGCAACGCATGCAGCAAAGTTACGGAAGTCACGTCATCCATAGTCAGCAAAACATCCCGCACATCATCCCGCACATGCTCATCCACTTCAATAATAACCACCGCCTTGCCCGCCTTCTCCGTCCTGTGTAATGACAAGCCGTTAATATTGATCTGATTTTGCCACAGCACTTTTGTAATTTTATGAATCATCCCGGGCACATCCCTGTGTCCCACCAACAGCACATCATACCTGCCGTCAACGGACACATCCGCACCGTTCAGTTTGGTTATCTTAATATTGCCGCCGCCCAACGATGCACCCTGTACGGACACAGTTGCACCGTTTTTTCTCTTCATGGTAATCAATGCCGTGTTGGGATGAGCCAAATCAATGTCTTCCGTCACAATGGAAAATTTTCTGCCTTCCTTTTGGGCAATATCCATACTGTCTTTCAGCCGCACATCATCCACGGCAAACCCCATCAGTCCTGCCACCACAGCCCTGTCCGTACCATGACCTTTATAAGTGTCTTTGAAAGAACCGCTGAACTGAATTGTTGCTTCCATAGGTTCTTCCCCCAAAATCATCCGGGCATAATACCCGATACGGCAAGCCCCCGCAGTATGACTGCTGCTGGGACCAATCATAATTGGGCCAATAATATCAAATACATTCATAACTTCATCTCCAATTAGTTTTGAATTATATCATATTTTGCAAAAAAAATATAGTTCGCAAAACCCCGCACTATGCTGACTTAAGGCTCCTTGGTGAAGGGGCTGTCGCCGTTAAGTTTATTCGGTGGGCGACTGAGGATTGAAAACTAATTAAGAATTATGAATTAAGAATGCAGAATGATGGTAAAATGTTCCTGTGATTATATGGTTAGGTTTCGGGTGTGCGGGGTTATGCGAACCCTCGTCCGCCCATAAAGGGGCGGGGGACCGCCTATGGGAGCGTGTTGGCGGTGGTGGGGTGAGCAATTAGGTAGGTACTTTTAAGTTAGAAGTTAGAAATTAAAGGAAATATGTTCCTTTGATTATATAACAGGTTACAGGAACACGAGTAGCCCCCGCCTTTGCGGGGGCTGTCGCTTTCAGGAACGTGGTTGCGACTGGGGGTGCAGATTACGCAGAAAACTTGTCACTGCCTAATCGCTCACCCCGCCGGTCCACGTTCCAGTATCGGCCCTCCCCTCCCAAAAGGAAGGGGTAATTCCATCTAATCACTGGAACATCAAATCAGTTAAAAGTTAAAAACTTAAAGCTAAAACTATGGTAAAAAGTTCCTGTGATTAAAATAAAAAAAGTCCGCACAATGCTGACTCTCGTGCCCCCTTAGAGGGGGCTGGCAGTTGCGTAGCAACTGACTGAGGGTGGCGATTAAAGCGGTACTTTCGCTATGCAGTCGCCATCCCACCACCGATAGAAGTTAAAAGTTATAAGTTAAAAATGAAAAATTATGGTAAAAAGTTCTTGTGATTATATAACAGATTACAGGAACATGAGTAGCCCCCGCCCTTGCGGGGGCTGGCGCCGATAAGTTTTTTCGGTGGGCGACTGGGGGTGCGGATTACGCAGAAAACTTTATCACTATTTGCTGACATTGTGCAAAGCGATGCTTTGCCCGGGTGCGGAACCTTGCCTACGGCAAGAACCCGTCCCCCTACAAACTCTGCCAACTTCCCTGCTATAATCATCGGAACATCTTACCATATTTGGTCTTTGGTCTTTGTTCTTTGACATTTATTCCTTGACAAAGTATCAACCTAATTGCTCACCCCACCACCGTCTTTCTATGTTCCTTTAGACGGTCCCCCGCCCCTTTAGTGGCGGACGAGAGTTCGCATAACCCCGCACACCCGAACCCCAAAATATAATCACAGGAACACCCTACCATAATTACTCATTACTAATTACTAATTACTAATTTTCCCTTCACCCCTTCACCCTTTCACCCTTTCACCCCTTCATCCCTTAACCCTTAGCCCTAACCCCTATGCCCTATGCCCTAAGCCCTAACCCCTATGCCCTAAGCCCTAAAAGCCCTAATCATACCTCTCCAACAACTTCTCTGCACCGTCTGCCAAGTACCAGCGGGTTGTGGAAAAATAGGGCAGGCATATTCCCCGCATATCGGGGGCTAAAAACGCTACCGCCAGGGTTTCCAATGCTGTCTCAATCTTTGTGCCTTCCGCCACCATATCCGTCAACTGCTCCGCCAAACGCTCAATCAGTGCCTTTCTCATCCGGCACAAGCGGGGGGCGTTCAAATTCAATTCCTCAATCGTCCGTTCCGCCCTGTCAACCAGTTTCTTCGGGCAGGAACGGTAATCAACATACATAGTGCCGTCATATTCACTGAAACACCAAATTCTTGTCATAGGGATTTTCAACGGGTTGAGAATCCTGCCGCTAAGTTTTTTGTTCCCCTTCAGCACATCGCAACTGCGGTCAATCTGCCTTGTGGAAAAACGCTCCGCCGCATTCGGCACATCCGGCTGGCTGCCCCCGTGGCAGACCCCCAACATATTCCACCAGTCCAAGTGATAGTTGTGTTTGCCAAACTCCGTGTCCGCTTTGGGATAAAAATGCTCCACCCGGAAATCATCCACCTGCCCTTCAACCTTTGGCATCACAATGGCAGTTTCACAATAGGCGCAAAGTCCGTGCTGGTCCCTGAGCAAAGTGGCTTTAATCTGGCGGTAACCCTTCCGTTTGTGCTTATGAAAATAGTTCCATGTTTCATGGGGGTGGCTCTGGCGAAACTTTTTCAGTTCCGGCGGTTCTTCCGGGCTTTTATAAACCTTTTTCATTTTTGTCTCCGCATTTTTCTCAAACGGATATCCATATCCGCCCGCAACAGCACCGGGTCATTGCCCCCGCACCAACTGTCCAATGTCCTACGCAATACCAACGCCTCCGGTGTATCAAACTTGTCCTCCGCCACCAACTTCAAATATCTGTTCAAACTTCGCACAATGGGTACATGGGACGGCCTTGGGCTCACATGCTGGATATCTTCCAAAAGTTGCTTGCTTTCAGCACCGAGGGAAAAATCAGGAATAACCGCCATGCCTGTTTTATCATCCAAAATCCTTATTTGTTCAGGTTTTACCGTGCTCAAAACCTGGGGGCTGTGGGTGGTCACCACAAACTGCACCTTGGGGAAAATCCTCGTCAAATCCGTCAGTACGGTCTGCTGCCAACTGGGGTGCAGCAATAAATCCACCTCGTCAATCAGCACAATGCCCGGGGTCACTTCCGCCGCCTTGGCACCCAATTCAGGATTCGCCAAAGCCATGTGCCACGCCAAATCCGCCACAACACCCATAGCGCAGCGAGCCCCGTCGCTTGCCCCTTCCGCCAAAAGTTCCCCGTCCACATCATCTATGAAAACAAATTTATCCAACTCCCCGTTGTAGTCAAACTTTGCCTTGTAACGCCGCAGCCCCCTGTTCACCGCATTTTTTATGACCGGGAACGCATCCTTGATTTCCCCGTAACTCTTACTGAAAAAATGTGCCTCTTCCATAATACGGCTTGTATCGTAATAGGCAAACACATTCACCGGCCCGTCCTGCACAGCCCTGCCCGTAACCGTATCAAAGGTTTCCCCGTGCCGCTCCTCCAGCCGGCGATAAACCTTAAGTTTTTCCAAATTTGCCTCCAGTTCCACCGGCAAACGCTGCTCCATCCCCACTATTTTTTTGTTCTCACGCAAGGGCTCCATCCGCACATCCCGGGAGGAAATCCCCAACGGCTCCCCGTCCAAAGCGGAAAGTGCCAGTTCAATACCGTCCAAAATGGCGGATTTTCCCCTTCCGTTCAGGCCGACCAGAACAGTGATTTTTTTGTCAAAATCAATTTGTAAATCGCTGTAACAGCGGAAATTTTTCAGATGTAAATTTTTCAGTTTCATTTCCCTTCCCATCCCCATTCTAAATCTTGCGTATTATTATAACATCTTATTGATTTTTTTACTACAACTATATATAATATGGGCATGAATATTTTTCTTGTGTTAACAATCGCTTTAGCGGTTATTGTAATTCTATTGAGGGTTAAGTTTCCCATCGGTCCGGCCATGTTGGTGGCAGGGCTTTTAATTTGGTTTTTGAAAGCCCCTGAACCGGTTTTTCTTTGGCAGGCCCTGACGGAAACCCTGTCCATGCACCGTACCTATGACATTATCTTGGCTCTGTATTTTGTGATGTGTTTGGAAATTGAACTGCGTACCAGCGGCACTTTGGCAGGTATGGTCAACGCTTTGGAAAAAATTTTCAGCGGTGCAAAATTCACCTTGGCGGCCATGCCCGCATTTTTAGGCCTGTTGCCCAGTTTAGGAGGGGCAAGATTTTCCGCACCCATTGTGGAAGAAGCGGCAAAGGACTTAAACTTGAGTGCCGAACACAAGTCCGCCATCAATTTCTGGTTCCGCCATATTTTTGAATTTTCCAACCCCATTATTCCCGGCATGATTATTGCCTGCAGCATTATCAATGTGCCCTTCAGTGAATTTCTGAAAAATCTTGCCTGGCTCACGGTGATTGCCTTTGTGATCGGTTACCTTATCCTTATTGTTCCCATTAAAACGGATAATGTTAAAAAGATTGACACTGACGGCGAAAAACATTACGGGGATATTCTTTTAGGTGTGGCGCCGGTTTTGCTGAACTTTCTCCTGGTTGTGGCCTTCCGTCTCAACGCTTCCCTTTCCATGCTGCTGGTAACAATCCTTATGTTCTTCGGACTGTGGATATTGGGCAGGAAAGTGAATGGCAAGGAAGTTATTTTGGATGCCATTGACTTGAAAATGTTTATGAACGTACTTTTCATTTTGTACTTCATCCAGATACTGACCGTGACCAAAGTACTGCCGGAGATTGTGGCTGCGTTCCAGGCCAGCCCCCTGCCGGTGCCTGTGATTATCGCCTGTGTGTCATTTATTATTGGCGTGCTCACCGGCCTCAGCCAGGGACATGTGGCAATTGTTATGCCCATTGTGGCGGCCATGGGAACCGGTGATATGACCTTGGCATCCATCGCCATGGCCTTTGGGGTGGCAGGGCAAATGCTCACCCCCACCCATATGTGCCTGATTGTCACCATCAGTTATTTCAAAGCCAATCTGTTCACCACCCTGCGTCCTTGCTTCTTCTGCGAAGTGATTCTCCTGACCATTTTTAGTGTGGTGACCTACTTCATTTATTGATTATGTTTTCTGTAAATAAAACAGTTCTGCATACTGCTTTCAAAGATACCATCCCTGTTTTGACGGGTTATATGGTTTTGGGATTTGCTTTCGGTGTGCTGGTAACAACACACCAGTTTCCTGTGTGGCTGGCACCCCTGATGAGCATCACCGTTTATGCCGGTGCCATGCAGTATTTGGCTGTTGATTTGTTGGCTAACCACATAGATTTTCTCAGCATCGCCGTTGCCACTTTTCTGGTCAATGCCAGACATTTGTTCTACGGCATTTCTTTAATAAACCAGTACAAAGGTACGGGCTGGCGGAAATTATATTTGATTTGGGGGCTGACGGACGAAACCTATTCTTTGGTAACCGCCAATCTCCATCCCCAAGATAAGGATTATTACTGGTATGTGACCGTTCTTGACCATTTGTATTGGATTAGCGGTTGTACTTTAGGCGGTATTGCCGGTGCTATGCTGCCTTTCAACACAACAGGCATTGACTTTGCACTTACTGCCCTTTTTATAGTTATTTTTACAGAACAGTGGTTAAACACGGACAAGCATTTCAGTGCGGTTTTGGGCATAGTTGCCACCGCTGTCTGCTTGTTGTTTTTTAGCTCAAAAAATTTTCTTATTCCCTCAATTATAATTATCTGCCTGGTGCTCTGTTTTGCCAGAAGATATGAAAGGCGGTGGAAATAATGTTTTATATTCTCACTGCCGTAGGCATTATGGCTCTCATTACTTTTCTGTTGCGTGGCTTGCCCTTTTTGATTTTCACTGACAAAAAACGCACTCCTGAAAGCATCGTTTATTTGGGGCAGGTCCTGCCCCCCGCCATTATCGGAATGCTGGTAATCTATTGTCTGAAAGATTGCCACTTACACAGTACCTATTTTGTTCCGCCGGAATTTTTAGCAGGTATATTGGTAATTATTTTGCAATATTGGAAACGCAACATCCTGCTTTCCATCACGCTGGGAACATTGGTGAATATGTTCTTGTGCCAGGTGGCTTGACTTTTTTAATGAATAACGAATAAAGAATAATGAATAATGAATAATTTTGGTGGATAGTTCCTGTGAATAAAATAAGGGCAAAGGATTTAGGAATCAGGATTCAGGGAAAGTTTGCATAAAGCGAACCCTCGTCCGCACCTAAAGGGGCGGGGGACCGCCTACGGGAGCGTGTTGGCGATGGTGGGGTGAGCAATTAAGCTGTCGCTAATGAAAAGATAAAAACTTTAAGCTTAAAATTATGGTGATATGTTCCTGTGATTATATAGCAAATTACAGGAACACGAGTAGCCCCCGCCCTTGGGGGGGCTGGCGCCCAAAGGAACACAGAAAGGCGACTGGGGGTGCGGATTACGTAGAAAATTTGTCCGCTGAATGCGAACTTCTTTCCCTCTTTCTTAAAGAGGGGGAACCGCTTGCGGTGGGAGTTTTTGCATTATGCGTAGCATTCATAAACTTCAAGTTTTAAGATTTTATCTTTTCATTAGCGACAGCGTAATCCTATGTTTCCCCACACCCCTGCCCCTCTCCCCGGGGAGAGGGTTACTTCCGCACTATGCGAACTTCCCTAATTCCTGATTCCTAATTCCTTTATCCTAATATAATCCCAGGAACATCCCACCTTCATTCTTAATTCTGCATTCATAATTCTTAATTATAATCACCGGAACTCTTTACCACATTTGTTCTTTATTCTTTGTTCTTTGACATTTAATCCAAGTGTCAACACAGGCCTGTTCTTGGCCTTTGTTATAAAATTTTTTATTTTCATAGGAGGTATTATTATGAAAAAAATTCTTTGTTTGGTGACCCTTTTGATGTCCATGTTTATGGCATCCGTTTGCAGTGCGGATATCAATATCCGCAACGTGCATCTTTTCCTGGATTGCGATGAGGGCTATTCCATTTTGCAGCAGGCAGAATTGGACCGTTATGCAACCCAACTGCAAAAAATTCTTCCCACGGGCTGCAAATTGGTGGCCGATGTAAAATTGGCCGAAAAGATTGATGCCCTTCGTGAAGAAAAATTGGACAGAATCTTTACTGTTAAGGACGATGACTATGATTTGGGCGAACCCACCATGTCCCGTGTTTTGCTGAATGACAGTGACTGGGCAAAAATCTGTGAAGGTTCAGATGTAAAACATGTTCTCCATGTAAGATTCCAAAAGGGTTTCCAAAAAGTGAAAACCAACACTTTGAAATCCCTGGCAGGTCTTGGCGGTACAAGGGTTAAAACAAGTATCAATGTTATTACCAAACTGTTCAATGTTGCTAAAGGCAAAATTACTTTCCAGGACAAACAGACCGTTGAAGGTCAGTCCCACAGCGATTTCACCTTGTCCGGCGCTGCCAAAATGACTTTGGACAAAGTTTGCAAAAACGTACAGGTTGTTCCCGGCGCTTTTTAAGTTCCTTAAAAGGTGATGAAAATGAAAAAAACAATTTTAGCGGCGGCCGTACTGCTCTCTTTGAGCATGGGTTCACAGGTTCTGGCAGAAACCAGGCATAATGAAATCACTAAGGTTGCAGATTATCTTTACGAAATAACCTACACCGACTACGATTATGCGGACTATTTGAAGGAAATCCACAAAATTGCCGCAAAGCCGGCTTTTGGCTGTTCCTCCGTACACAACGGCCAGTTCTTTGGCAGAAATTTTGATTTTTTCTTTGATGAAAACCCGGAATTTGTTATCCATGTGCCCAAGGCAAAAAATCGTTTTGCCAGCGTTGGTGTTGCGATAAATTTAATTGCCAAGAATATTGAAGATTACACCAAAATGCCCCATGCCTACACAATCTTGCCCTGGGAAACCCTTGACGGCATTAACGAAAATGGTGTGGCAGCCAACATCAATGTATGTCCTGCAGAAGATTTGGAACTTTACATTGCCAAAGAAGGTACAGACCCGAAAAAACCGACCCTCTACCTTTCCAATATGGTCCGCTATGTTCTTGACAATGCCAAAACCGCAAAACACGGTGTGGAATTGTTGAAAAAGAAAAACATCATTCAGGATTTTGCCATCCTCTGCCCCGACAGCCAGGAAATGCAAAATTACGGACTGCATATTATGATTGCGGACGCAAAAGAACAATACATTGTGGAATGGCGGGACAACAAAATGTATTACACCAATAACGAGCCGATTATGACAAACTTCTTCAACACCCTGCCTGCCTACACTCCCCATGCCCAGGGCACAGAACGCTATGACATTTTGAAGAAAAATTATTATTCCGCCGGCGCCAGCATGGAAGCCATGGCAAACCTGATGCGTAAGGTGCAATTTTATCAGGCCTATGACAAGAACACGGAAAACTTTTGGTATTCTGACCAGTTGGGATATTGGGATGCTTTGGGCACAGATTTTACCCATGAAGTGCTTTCCGACAATCCAAACCTCAGAAAAAAATTGCGTAGCCATGTTTTGGAAACCATGCCCTTCCGCCGCAATACCCCCGATGTTTGGCAGACCGTCAGCACCTCCGTCTATGACCTGAAGAACCTCAAACTGCGTTTGTTCATTCAGGAAAACTACGACAAATACTATGAGTATTCGCTGTAAGCAATAACTTTTATTTAATCTGTGAAAGGATATTCTACTATGAAAAAATTAACTTTGTTTTCAATTTTGGCAGTTCTCGCCACTGCCTCCATCGGCTATGCGGCCGGCAATGATTTTATGGTAAAATGCCATAATGGTTATTTTGTGGGTGCAAGGGAACAGGAAACAGGCGTCCTTTCTTTCAAAGGCATTCCCTTTGCCCAACAACCTGTAGGGGAATTGCGTTGGAAAGCCCCCCTGCCCTTACCCAACAGCAAGAATGTCTATCAGGCAAAGGAATTTGGTGTTGTGCCTTTGCAAAACATTGACCCCAATGACACCGAGGACCTTGCAAATTCCCCCACGGACGAAAATTGCCTGAACGTCAATGTTTGGACAGCGGACTTGACCACCAAGAAAAAACCCGTAATGTTCTACATTCACGGCGGTGCTTATGGTTGGGAAGCGGCACGTTCCATTTTTTATGATATGCAATATATGGTTAAGGAAAATCCTGACATAGTTTTGGTAACCTTTGACTACCGTGTCAATTCTATGGGTTTCTTTGATTTGAGCAAAGTGCCTGACGGCAAAGTTTATAAGAGCAAGGACTTCAAGGACAGCGGTTATTTGGGCGTGTTGGACACCATCGCCGCTTTGAAATGGATCAGGAAAAACATTGCCGCTTTTGGCGGTGATCCTGACAATATTACTGTCTTCGGTGAATCTGCAGGCGGCGGTTTAAGTTCCATTATGCTGGCGACCAAACCCGCCCAAGGACTTTTCAAGCGTGTTATTATCCAGTCCGGCGCCTTGAATTTGACCATGAACCAGGAAACCGTTGATTCCATGGACCAGACCGGCGCCATTATGGCAGTCACCGGCGCCAAAAATATGGACGATATGATGGCTTTGAAAAAGGAAGACATCCTCAAGGCATGGAATTTGGAATCCGGCCGTATGGGTGCGGAGGGCGGCACTTTGATCCAAAACCTTAACAACCATCCCCTCCGTGGCGGCAACAGCATTATTCCCGAAAAACCGTTGAATGCTTTGGTTAGCGGCGTGGGCAAGGATGTTGATGTAATGATTGGCTCCACCGCTGACGAATGGCGCTACTGGATTAACGAAATGCCCGGCAATCTTAGTCAAAAAATGCACCACATTGATATGATTAACAAAATCAAACTGGAACAATGGAGCAAAAGAACTTCCCGACCGGAATTAGTGGATGCTTATTTAAAAATTGCCAGAACTAAAAATTCCTATTGGGACAAAAAAATCTCCGGCTTTGGACAAAGAGTGGAAATGGTCAACGATGTGGCCTTCCGCATTCCCTCCATTAAGTTAGCCGAGGCACATATTAACGCCAAGGGCAAGGGCAAGACCTATATGTATTACTTTGCCAAGGAATCCGACCTTGCCGACTGGGCCGGCGCTCCCCATGCTTCAGAATTGCCCTATGTGTTCTATAATCCCAAATTAGGCGGCACCCCGATTTACGGTACAACGGATATGGCGCTGGCGAAAAAAGTTTGCCGTGCCTGGACAAATTTTGCCCGCACCGGCAACCCCAGCACCGATGATTTCGTTTGGGAACAATATGATTTGAGCAACCGCAAAACCATGGTGATTAAAAGCAAAGATGTAATAAAAATGGTAAATGACCCCTTACCGGCACAAAGAATTCTGCTTGATGCCGCAACCCTTTACCAAACAGTTTAATAACAGCACCAAAAAGGCACGGCGCCCGCCGTGCCTTTTTTTTAGTTAAAAGTTAAAAACTTAAATCTTAAAACTATGGTAAGATGTTCCTGTGATTAGAATAAAAAAGTCCGCTTAATGCGAACTCTTGTGCCCCCTGGAGGGGGCTGTCAGTTGCGTAGCAACTGACTGAGGGTGGCGATTAAAGCGATACTTTCGCATAGAGCAAAGTTCCCAATCCTCAGTCAGCCGCCTATGTTCCTATCGCTGCCAGCCCCTTCGCCAAGGGGCCTCAAGTCCACACTCTGCCAACCTTCCCTGCTCTATTCACAGGAACATATTACCATAACTTTAAGCTTTAAGTTTTTATCTTTTCATTAGCGTCAGCGTAATTGCTCACCCCACCACCGCCAACACGCTCCCGTAGGCGGTCCCCCGCCCCTTTATGGGCAGACGAGGGTTCGCATAACCCCACACACCCGAAACCCAAAATATAATCACCGGAACATATTACCATATTTGTTCTTTATTCTTTGTTCTTTGACATTTATTCTTATCGTACTTTTCCCCACACCCCTGCCCCTCTCCCCAAGGAGAGGGTTACTTCCGCTTTCTGCTGACTATCCTGCTATAATCCCCGGAACATCTTACCACAATTACTCATTACTAATTACTAATTACTCATTAAAAAAGCGGCTTGCGCCGCTTTTTTTAGAACTGTCCGCTTATCATGAAATGAATTCTTGTCCTGCTTACTTCCTGTTCATTCAAATCTCTGTTCAAGGGGAAGGCAAGGCAGATACTGCTGTAAATATGCTTGTTCCAGCTGGCTTTCAAACCTGCGCCCAAAGATTGCAGCACATGGTTTTCAAAAGCGCTTGCCCCTTCTACCACGCCGTAATCATAGAATCCGAAGGCGCTGAAACGGCGGTCTTTGAAAGGAATCTGATATTCCAAGGAATTGCTGAATCCTCTTTCGCCGCTCAGATAGGACTCACGGTAACCCCGGACACTGTTGGAGCCGCCGATATAGAACTGACGGGAACTGGGCAAAAACTCCCCGTGGCTCAGTTGTCCATCAAGGCGGTTGGTGAGCATATTTCCGTTTTTATATACCTTTTGATAATAGGTATTCAGTTTATAGAAGTGCATGCCGCCCAAACTTTGAGTCCCTACACCGTCACTGTATTTGCCCCACATGGAATAGGAATGTTTTTGGTAAAACACATGGCTCTTGCCATAAGCGGTATGACTGAAATAGGGGCTGATATCCCTAATCATATCCCGCACATATTCATAACCTTCAATGGAGGATTTGGAACTTTGATGATTGAATTCCAAACCTGCTTCACTGCGGGTGGTGTCATTCACAACCCAAGGTTGGCGGACGGTTACAGAATAAGCCACGGAATGACCTTTTACATTCAAACCCGCATCGTCAAGTTCCCCTTTTACAACTTTCGTGGCATTGGTGCTGTACGCCAAACTGATTTTTGTGCCGCTGGGGCTCACGGGAACATCATAAACCGCACTGAAGGAACGGGTGCCCTGACTGAAAATTGTCCCCAAGGTCAAACTGTCCCTAATTCCAAACACGCTTTTGGTATTGAGGAAATATCCCGCCCTGTATATACCGCTGGTATAGTTGCCGGAATTATCCATAAAAACCGTGCTGTTAATCTGCTGGGGTTCATAGGCCGTCAGAACAAAATCCGTTGTTCCCGGTTCTTCCCCCGCCTGCAGCATAAGCCGCAACTGCACATCGTTGGTGCCGTTGAACAGCATCATTTTTTCGTTCAAATCGTTAATGTTGACAATCTCGCCGCCGGGAAGTTTAATTCTGCGGGTAATGTACCCTGTATGGGTTGTTTTATTGCCGCTGACGGTCACTTTGCCGGTCTTGCCTTCCACCAAGAGTATTTTTACAATACCTTTTTCAATCTTCTGGGGTGGCAGAAAGGCCTTACAGGTAATGTAGCCGCCTTCCGAATAAAGGTTGTTAATTTTGCCCAACATCTGATACAAATCACTGACATAAATTTCTTTGCCGACATATTCGTTGACAATGGCATCTATGGTAGCATTGGGGATAACTTCCGAGGGGTTGTAGTCAATTTTTTTCAGGTTAAAGGACACCTGCTCCTGTTGCTGCTGCCCGTCAGTTTCAGGGTTTTCAATTTTCTGTTTTTGACGTGCCTGGTCCTCTTCCATCTGTTGCGCCACCCTTGCCCTCTCCATCAGTTCAAGGGTGCGGTTCAACTGCGGGCCCGCTGTTTCCGTATATGCCCTTGTAACCATTTCCCTTTCTGATGGTGTCAGACCTGACAACGGGTCTGCTGCAAATGCCGCATTGGTAAAGCCGGCCATACCGACCGCCATTCCGCAAATAATTACCCTTGTCAACAAATCTTTTCTATTCATATCTTTCTCCTATCGTGAACTAAAAATGTATAAAATGTATTATACACTAAACAGAGTTATATTTCAATAAGGAAATGGGCAGTGTAGGTTTCAGGGGTTAGGGGTCAGGAGTTAGGAGTTATGATAATGAGTAATTAGTAATTAGTAATGAGTAATTATGGTATAAAGTTCCTGTAATTAAAAAAAAAGTCCGCATTATGCGAACTTTTTTCCCGCCCAGGCGTGGGCGGGGTGGATTGCCTATAGGAACATAGAATGGCAAGACGGGGTGGGTCGCTCTCTGCGACTGCACACTAAACTAAACATAGCACTAACTATTGCTATAATCACAGGAACTTTACACCGAAATTTATAACTTCTAACTTACAACTTCTAACTCGTAGTGTGCGACCCCACCACCCAAAAAGCAATTCTGCTTTTTGGATACCCCCGCCCCACGCCTGGGGCGGAAAAAGTCAGCATTACGCCATCCTTTCCCTGCTATAATCACAGGAACATCAAATCAATTAAAAGTTAAAAACTTAAAGCTTAAAACTATGGTAAAAAGTTCCTGTGATTAAAATAAAAAAGTCCGCATAATGCGAACTTTTTTCCCTCTTTTTGAAGAGGATGGCTGCCAACAGGAACACAGGGGCAGACGGGTGTTTTTGCATTATGCGTAGCATCCCTAAACTTTAAGCTTTAAGTTTTTATCTTTTCATTAGCGACAGCGTAATTGCTCACCCCACCACCGTCTTTCTATGTTCCTTTAGACGGTCCCCCGCCCCTTTATGGGCGGACAAGAGTTCGCATAACCCCGAACATCTGAAACCTAAAATATAATCACAGGAACTCCCTACCTTCCCTAATCCCTAACCTCTAACCCCTAATCCCTATTTCTAATCCCAGGAACATCCTACCTTCCCTATGCCTTATGCCCTACGCTCTACGCCTTATCCTTCCCCTAATTCCTGAATCCTAATTCCTGTATCCTGATATAATTACGCATTGCGAATTCCGCATTTCGCATTAACCAAAAAGCGGCTTACGCCGCTTTTTGGTTAGAACTCATATTCATCCTCTTTCGCCGGTACAACAACTATACCGTTACTTCCCTGCCCTTTGGAACTCAGGCCGATGCTGTTCACTGTCACATCCGGGATGTAGATATTGTTATAACGCTCATAGAAATTAAAGCCAATGTTAAAGTAGTTATCAAATTGTGCTTGTGCCTTAATGTTTTCCAGGAAAATCATGGTATCCGTTACGCTGTAACGGTTAGACATTACGTTAGAGCCGTAAGTGTCCATCAGCACAATGCCGGTGCCATATTGCAGGGAACTGTCCACAATGTGCAAACTCATTCCCTTGCCGCCGCCGTGATTGGTTACAAACTGGCTGCTGTCCTCCATCATCTTTTGTACCTGTGGCGATTTGTCCTTATTACGGGTTGCGGGGTTGCCTGTATGTACATCGTCAAAGAAAACTTCATGCAAATTAATGGACTGGCTGCCGCCAGGGGCATAATAAATTTCATTGCTGGCCGCATCCGTAGGACCCACCGTTCCATAAATTTTGGTTTTAGTCCCCATTGTATAAATGTTCGCTTCTCTGCTGACACTCACATTGTCAATTTTCACTTCCTCGTTGGCAACAATATTGATTGTATCACCTTTCAAATTGCTAATCTCAACATTTCCTTCCACATCTTCATAATCAAGAGTGTAATTGCCCTTGCCCGTAGTGCCGCCGGCACCGTAAAGCCCCATCTTATAGTTATCGCTTAATATTTCCACCTGGCTCATATCAATGGAACGTCCGCCGGGGCCGCTGTTTGCCGCCATAATGATTTCATCACCAAACTGCACTTTTTCAAAAGAAAGTTCTGCCGCTTCATCCTCTGTGTAGAAAGTAACTTTCTGCCCTTTGGTACTTCCTGTAATCGTTACATCTCCTCCCAACGAGGCAACCGCCGCCAAGTCCTTGGCAAACACATTGTTGGCCTGAATGCCGCCGCTGTTGGTGCTGATATTGATTGAACCATTGGCGGAATAGAGTGTGCCGCCAAGCAACACATTCGCTGTGCTTGAACCAGTAGCCGCTGTATCGTTTTGGGAATATACCCGTATCATACCATCATTGGCTGTAATACCGTTTTCTACTTTTATATGACCATTTTCTGAATATACGTTCACTCCTTCACCGGCTTCAATCCTGATTCCCGATTCCACATAATCGCCCGCATTTATGTTGATGTCTTTTCCCGCTCTCATGGAGGCGCCGTCAAGAATTTTCAGTGACCCGGATGTGTTCAGCAAAGTAATATCCCCGCCGGCTGTAATAGAATTTGTAAAAGTGAAATTATCTTTATCACATTTAAGCGTAACATTACCGCCTACACTGATTTTCCCACCATTATAACCGCCATTATTCACATCAATTTCCAAATCGCCGTCCGCATACTGCCCGGCTTTGTTATAGACCTTAACGGCTTTCCATGTAATATTCCCTTCCACTTCAATGGAACGAGGTCTGATACCACCCAATGCCAACCATTCGTCTTTTACTGCTTTGCTTGTTACTCCACCAGCTGCATCCATTTCCGTAAAAACAAGGTACTCTTCATCTGCATATTCATAATTATAAATGTTACCACTATCAGAAGTCAGGAAGGCATTGCCTTTTGTGGAATCGCCACCTTTTTTTGCTTTAATGTCACCCACATTTTCCACGGAATAAGTACCATGTAAAATTATATCGCCACCATCTGTAATTAAATCATTCACACCGCCATTGCTGATACTGAATTTTTGACCATCTGGGTTTTCAGTATCTTTGTAGGCACTATGTTTCCAATAACCATTTGCTTCTAACTTCACATCCCCAGAAACCGTCTTAAACTGACCATTATTGCTTTGAATCTTAATAGTCCCTGTATTCTCAACAACACCGCTTGCATCTGTTTCTGCATTGGCTTTAACTGTAATCCCCGTACCCGCCTCAACCTGCATATTATTCACAACATTCCTGCCCTCAATGGTAACAGAACCGCCTGTGGTCTTAATGTTCTTAATGCGGGTCATTTTGCTGCTTTCGTCCATATAAATGCTCTCATCCGCCCATGGGTCTGTTTCAATAATAATATCCCCTTTGGCTTTCAGCACAATATCACCTTTGGACAACAACTCTTTGGAATTATAGAGATTTCCTTTTTCTGCCAACAGTTGTATGCCCCCTTCAGCATAAATAACGTTCCCTGAAGGTATATTAAGTGAATTGCCCGTCAATGAGAAAAATACATCTTTTTTGAACAGCAAGTCGCTGGTATTGACCACATTGCCATTTTCCGCCACCATCTTAACTTCACAATTCGTACCGTTAACAAACATATCCCCGGTGTTTCTGACATTCTCAGCCGCATTCAAAGTAACTGAACCATTGCCGGTGAAAATATTGCCGTTGCTCTGCAAATCCGCATAAGTTTTTAATTCTACATCTCCTGTAGTGGCAAAAATATTGCCCGTATTATAAACCCCGGAAAACCTTATCATTTCCCCTGTTTCCTGTCCCTGGGCATTCAGTTTGTTGACAGTTACAGTTGTCCGTATCGCACGAATTTCTTCAATGGTCTTACTTGCCAAATCTAAATCATCCGCATTAACCGCATCCGCATCCAATGTTACTGCACCTTTGCCTTTAACATAGATGTTCCCGGCGTTATAAACACTTCCTGTAGCAAGCAACTCTACTTGGCAATCAGTAATGCCAGTGTCATCATTGATTACATAAATATCTCCATGATTTATCAAATCCTTACTGCTGTCCATAAAGACCTGAGCATTGTCTGAAAGAATGCCCCCACTGTTGATTGTCATGCCCTGAGAATCTAAATACACCAGCCCCTTGCCGGAAATACCTCCATAACTTGCGGCAATATAGCCGGAATTTTTTATATCAGCATCACTGCTTCTTGAAATATCATGTAATACATCCCAATATTCTCCTGCAAAAAGTTGCAGTTGGTTTTTTACTGCATCAGACAACTTATCTGAATCTAAAATTTCAAAATCATCCAAATAAACATTGCCGCCGGCGCTCGCCGAGCCATTCCCATAGATTCCAGCAAAAAGGTCCGCCCGATTATCCAAGCCATCTATTGCCAAAAGGAAAATATCCTCACCCGCATACACATGAATGTTATTATTTGCAGATGTTTGATTGGGGGATAATTCTACCCCGTTATAAATATTTTGGGACGAAATCAAAAATACATTATCTCTTGCTTCAATAGTGGCATAGTTGCTTATTCCGTCCGCACCTATGGTAGCAAAACCGCCGTCCGCCTTAATGGTGCCACGATTGACCATTGTTCCGTCACTGCCCATATAAACATAAGCATCTTTTGAATATATGTCCGCCTCGTTAACAGCATTGCCAAGGACAAGAATATGCACTCCGTCATCGCCAACAATATTCACATCCAAGCCGTTCAATCCCTGCCCGTGATTATATAAATTACCGGTGGCATAAATATCAACCTTGTTTGTGCCTATGTCTGCATAGGTTTTAGGATTGGCGCTAATGCTGCCGTAATTTTCCAAATCACCTTTCTTTACAAAAGTTTCCGTAGTTCCCGTAACTATTCCTTCGTACCCTGCCTCAAGATATACTGAACCCTGAATAGATGCAATCTCATACTGGTTCACCAAGTTCCCGTTGGATTTCAAATCAATGCTATTAAGTGCATAAACACCGCTGGTTACAGCCATAGGTTTTGCATGCTGAACAGAATCTTGTGTTTTTGTTGCCTCTTCATTATAAACCCAAATTGTCCCTACGATAGCGTCACTAGGGTTATTATGGTGCGAAATTCCAATGGTCAGCACATCCCCAGTTTCACTTGAGTCAACATCCGCCACATTATGATACACGACATTATTCATAGAATTATCCAAAACTACATTATTAATGTCATTCTTACCACCCAAATAAATGCCGTTAGAGGCAGTTGCTTTCAATTCATTTGCCAAAATTTTAGATTTACTGCTGAACACCTTTTGTGTATTAACATTTGTTATATCAATCTTACCTGAAACATAGGCATCAGCACTTGAACTATAATAAGTTGTATTCCCCTGATAAATTCCACCAGTTAAACTGGCTTCACTATATGCTTTAGTTCCATAGGTCAAAACAGGTAATTTACTTGTAGCCAAAGTAACGGTTTCTCCATTCAAAGTAACCCAATCAGTAACAACTCCACCAGTAATCTCATCTATCAAATAAATGCTGTTAGTTGCATTGATAACAATATCTTTAGCAGTAATGTCCTTATCAATCTTTGCCTCCCTGTTAATGTTCAAGGTGAATGTTTTAGTTACATTGACATCCTCTTTCAAATTCAATGTGCCGTTTAAGGTAATCTGCACATTTCCGTCCGTACTGCCCAATTCTGCAAGATTGAAATATCCTGCTGCCACCTGTTTGTAATTGTCCGAAGCGTTCGGTTCGGCCGTGCTGACCCCTTCCACATAAATATCCTTGCCCGCTGTCAGGGAAATAACGCCTTCGTTAGTGGCAAAAGGTGTTGCTCCCTCCGCTTTTTGGTCCTTACTGCTGTTCAAAATTCTTACCACATGCTCCGCACTGCCGATGCTGGCATCGGAATGAATGGAAATCATGCCATTGCTCTCACTGCGGATAAATCCTTGAATATCACTGTCTTTTTCAACCAAATAAATATTGCTGGTACTCTTAATGGAAATATTGCCGCTGTCTGCACTGAAAGTGCCGTTTTCTTTGCCTGCTGACATTGAGGCAATCCATAAAGGATTAGCGTCATTGTTGTCAAGATAAATATTTCCTGTTGCCGTGGCAGAAAGATTGCCACCGCCCAAAGCAATGGTCATGTGTTTGGTTGCAGTCCCTATGCTACCGTAGTCATCCGTACCCGCCGCCCCCGTGTTGATAACAATATTCTTGCCTAAAATAACCGGCAGAATATCTGCAACATTATCAGGCATTGCATTGTAAAGATTGCCCCATGTGTTAATTTGCACGTCACCTTGAGTTGTGTAAGCCATATAGAGATTCATATCAAAGTTTTGGGTAATTGATGAGTCAATATCCGTCCGTTTGCGGCTTTCCACAAAGATATTATTCTGTCCGTTATTGGTATTGGTATATTTTGCGATGATAATTTTGCCTCCAGCATTATTGGACTGTTGTAAACCGATTGCCAATCTTTCCTGAATGGTCGCCTTATTTTCAGAAGCGTACCAAGTTACAGTGGAAGCGTCCGCTGTGGACAATGCTTTCAAGTCGTCCAAATGAATAAGGTTGCCTTTGGAATCCATATCACCTAAGGTCGTCAAATCAATTGTTTTTATTGTGTTGCTGTTCAACCCCGCACCGTCCCGTACTGTCAGTGTAATATTTTTGCCAAAGAAGTTAACCGCTTTATCGGATGTAACAATACCCGGATGGGGATTAATTACTTTACTTTGAATGGAATAAAGCAACTGGTCAGGATTCCAAACTAAAACTTTCTCAGGCATTTTTTCACATGCAGTTTTCAATTTAACCGTTGTGTCATCACTTGCCAGAAAAGCATCCAAAGTTTGGTCACCAAATTCAGTGGTATATTTTGTCAGCAAAGAATTTTCCACATTAGATAAATGTTCATTATTAATTTGCACCTGCACCTTATCCCTTGCAATGAGAAGTTCTTGTTTCAATTTAGGATCTGTTTCCGTTTCATACTGTGCATTCAACTCGTTATACTGATTTTGCAACTCAACCTTTTTGTTCTCATGCTCCGCTTTTTTCTCTTTAAGTTCACCATAGTAAGCATACATTTCTGTAACCTCTTTAACGCGGTTACTGTATGCCTGACGGCTGGCAGCCAAATCGGTTTCTTTTTCCTTTTGTTCCTCCGTCTTTTTCCCGTCCGCACCGGGGATTAAGCCCATTTCACGCCACTTCTGCAAAAGTTCATCATCACTGATTCTGTCAGTTTTGGATTCATAGGGAAGGGCATCCACAATGCCCCCCTCCGGAACCGTAGCGGACACATCTCCGGCCTCAGAATAAATTGTTCCCACCCGCAAGTCACCTTTGATTTGGATTAAATCTATATTTCCTTTTGCCTGAACATTCACGCTGGCAAGCATGGTGTCGCTGCCCACCACATCATCCGCCTGGCCGCCCTGAATCCTCATACTGGTTTTGTTCAGCCCGGCAATTTCACCGTCTTTGCTAATCAGGTCAATGCGGGCCGCCTGCACCAAATTATTGGTGCTTGCCTGATGAATGTCCCCCGTAGCCGTGAGGGATGCCCCGTTGGCTTTGGCACCGCCAAAATTGTTGAGGATAACATTACCCTTGGCCTGGTAATTGTTGTCAACAACCACATCGGCAGACCCAATATCCTTAATGATACCTGTAAAATTAACACTGTCACCGGCGGTAACAGCAATATTGCTTAAATCATTCTTGGCGGAAAGATTTACTGTTGCACCATACATACTCCCGGCATTTTGCACCACGGAGCCATTGTTGGAAGTAATATTGATTGTTCCCTTTTCAATCCTGCCCGTAACCGTGTCACCGTTTTTAATTTCATAAAGTTGGGTATTGCCGATAACACCGCCAATATTTATATTCTGCGTGGAGGTAACATTTACATGGGAATCTTCCGCCTTAACACCGATGAAAGTAATGTTAATGGGATTGCTGGCATTAACGCTGGCATAATCATACTGCACATTACCCGTCTCATTCCGCCATGTATATTGTACCCACTTATGGCATCCCAAATAACCTGTTGACCATTTTCTTGGCGCCCCCTCCTGATACTGTGTGCTTGCACCTTCAGTTTTACTGTGCAGCACAGTCATACCTGCGGAAGTGCTGCCGGAATTACCGGAAAGATATATTCCATTTTCCCTGGGTGAATCATCTCCAGTTGTCCCTTCTTCAATAGGTAACATTCCGCTTTCCCAAGTGTCCAACTGGTCTTCACTGGGAGTACCATCCTTGGCCCCCCACCATTTGTCCATAGTGGTAATGGTATAGCGTCTGTAACTGGTGCTCTTGTACCCGGTCACCCAGTTATACCGCAACCCTTCAACGGGAGTATATACATACTTTCTGCCGCTGCCGCTAATTCTGTCATTGGACAAATAATGGTCAGGGTCAAGGGAACTGTAAGTTACCACACTGCCGTTCCTGATTTCCGTTACCAAAGCGGCCTTTTTATTCCCTCCGGCATCAACATTGGAGTCCGTAATTTGAATCAGTCCCTGAGTATCATTAACAACCAAACTGCCGATATTCAAATCGTAATTCAGTTTGTTGTTGATATCAATATTGTATGCCCCGTCCAAACAGATAATTTTGCCATTGCCCGTACTGGAAATGCGTCCTGTCAGATAAACCCTGCCGCCGGAAGCGTTCACATCTGCTGTTACTAATTTTCCCGTATAAGGATTATAGAACACATCCACCACATAATCATAACAACCTTTGGAAGCGTTCCAATAAGCCCCGCCCTCAACTACACGGTAGGTAATGCCGCTGTTTTTCACCTCCGTGTCCGTCAGGGCCTTGGCACCATTATTTTTCCATGCCGTAACCACATTATTTATTGCTTGCTGCTGTGCCGTTGTAATATCTGCTTTAAAGGTTTCATAACCGCTTTGGATAACCCCGTTAATGTTGATATCCGTGGCGTTAATATACACCTGACCGCCGGCAATCCAGTTGCCGATAATGTTTCCGTCCTTGTCTTTTGCCGGGTCCGGTGCCTTCTGACCGTCCGCAGGGGTGCCGGTAATCAAATCATATTCCTTTTTGGTCCCTTCCGCCGCATTATACATTTCCTGCTTTGCCTTGTTGTAAAATTCAGCATATTGGTCTTCCGGCGTGCCGCCAATATTCACAATGCCGTCCGTGAACCCTTGGGTAATGCTGCCATTATCCGCTTTCAAACTCACTATCTTGCCGCTGATAACCACAGCATCCTTGGCTGTCTTTCCTTCAACAATAATATTTTTTTGATTTGCATGTACCGTAACTGAGCCCTTGGGCGTCATAATATTCCCATGGATAATGATATCCGCCATGGGGTCATAGGAACCGGCGGCAATGGTTTGCGTTTTTTCGCTGGCATTGGCATAAAAATCATCAGAAAGAATCTCTCCGCTTTCTGTTCCTTTATGCCATTTTCCATCAGTCCCCTTCACTGCAACTGTGGTGTTATTACCATCAACAACTTTATTGTCACCGTCTTTGAAAAATATTTTTGTCTTATCAACATCTGATGGGATATTATTGAAGAATTCATAAATGCCGCCACTATAAGAAATCATACCACTATTATAAATACCGTTTATGAAAGCACCTGCCGAATTGCCTTTGGCCGCTGTCAAATGCAAATTCACTGTATCGGAACTTACATTCAATTCCTTAACCTGCTCTGGCATAGTTTTTGTAGTATCGGGGTTTAATTCCTTATTGTTGTAATAAATGATTCCCCCGGGGTCATCCACCACAATACTGTTAGTCACTAATGCCAAATTAGTGTAATTGTTGATGGTTATGGACGGGTCTCCATTGGCAGTCACATAGCCGGAACCGTTGAAGTTCCCTGTTTCCACCACCACATTACCGCCGGATGCCACCAAATCGGGAATTTCAATATAATCCCTTCTGGGTGAATTAACACCGCTTGTGGACGTACTGATACCCATACCCTCAATCAGTTGCTGCAATCTGTCCCTTTCGGCTACTAACCCATTATATACGGTCTTGTTTTCATCATCTTTGTAGGCGTCCAGCAGAGCCCCCACTTCTTCCAGCCGCTTGGTCAGGTTCTGCACCACATTTTCCGAACCTAAAATAAAGTCGTCCAAGGTTATGCCTAAAACATCCCTAAAGAATGTTGTTTTGTCATTTCCATCCCCATCTGTCAAATGGATAAACTTATCTTTATCACCTTCACCCCACACAGGATGATCGCCAGAATGATCATCAAAATGGTCATCATTAGCATCAACCATGGCTTTTTCCGCAGGGTCAAGAATTACCCAGTCCCCCGCATTCGTCCCTATGTCAATTTGTATATTATTGGCAATACCGGCGGTCACAGAACCATTAACCGTCACCTTATTGTCACGGGTTACTGCATTGCCAATATTCCCCTTGCTGGTGCTCACATATCTTGCCTCAATTGCTTCTTCACTTTCGTCCCCGGAATGAACCAAAGAATGATATTCGCTTAATTTGTAAATGCTCTCCCTGCCATTGCCCGCATAAAGATTCGTATGGCGGATGCTCTGGGATTCCGCTCCGGCGGCAACTGCAATCTGATTTTTTTGGTAAATATTGTTGGTGACGCTGGGGTTGTTATATAAACTTATCAACCCCCCGGAGAAGGTTTCCGCTTCAATCCGCATATTCATTTCCGCCACACTATAGTTATTCTTTTTTCCTGCCAAAAGATTTACATCCTGGGTACTAAAAATTTTCCCGGAAGTCAGATTAATCTTGTTATTCCTTGTTAAAGTGCTTGTGGTATTTGTGGTTACGCCGGAAGTCAGTCCGCTGGCAACCTCCGCATAACTTCTCAAATACAGTTCCAAATCGTCATAAGCCGCAACAGTCACATCACTGCCCGCCTTTTTCGTTCTGATTTCAGAAGCGCCGGTAATATCCACCCCGTCATCAACTTCAATTGTACTGGTAGTGTTGGCTGTGGCATTGCTGAAAACAATGGAAACCGCATAGTCATAGTTGGCAAGATTAATATAGCCGTCCGTATAAGCGGACAGATTGATATTTTTACTGCCGTAAATTTTACTGTCAGCCACATTCACTTTGTTATTTAAGGTAATATTACTTCCTAAATTTGAAACATAAACAGAAACACCGCCAATGCCATTACCACGCACAGCATAACTGTTGTCATCATTGATATTCAACGCCGTATGGGCGCTAAAATCCGCCTTGCCTGAAACATTGATAGTTGCGTTGTTCAAATTCAAAGTGGTAGTTTCCGTTATATTATTTATATCCAACTCCGTACCGCTGCCGCCCACAATGGTCGCTTCCACTGCCTTTGCCATATAGGTCAAATCATCCGTCCGCATGGCTTCTGCGGTCAAATCGTCCGCAATATTGAAAGTACCTTTCAAAGTTGTGGTGGTCGTGCCTGTAATTTTGCTTTCCACTTTTGCCGCCACAGGGCTGATATTCACCACACCGCCGCCGTCACCGTTGGCAACGGACTTCAAAGTGTCATGACCTTTGGCATGTACATTCAATTTGCCCACATTAAGACCTTCTGTACCTGCGTTGATTGTGGTAGTGACCGTACTCTTCAAATCGCTTTGGGAATAGTTGCTGCCCACCGCAACCGTAACCCCCACATTCACGCCCCGTACATCATTATGGATATTGGTGGCATCAAAAGTATTGACGGTCAGATCGCTGATACCCACCGTATAGGGATTTCCCTGTTCGTCCGTCCCTTGCTTTGTTTTCAAGGTGATTGCCCCCACCGTAGTTTCTGCCTTAATGTCAGAATTGGTTTTGGACTTGTTCACGTGCACCGCCATACCGCTGACAAACACGCCGGTAACATCCGTATCAAGGGTATATTTCCCTTCCTGATTGTTCACCCCGTTATCAAGAGTAACCGCATCGCCCAAAAGTTTTACCCCGTCCTTTACGTCCATCAGTGCCTGATTTTTGCTCTCGCTTTCTGCAATAACCCCGCTGCCCACAGTTACACTCACACTGGCAGCCACAATCTCCGTAGCAACAGACGGTTTGGAATAGTTGTCTATGTTTATGTTCTTGGCAGACAACTCTGTGTAAATCGGTGTGCTTGGGGTACCGCCATTTGTCAAAGTGTTCTGCAAGGTAATTTTGCTGACTGCCTTATCCCGGGAACTGATATCATAGCCCGACCCCTCAATACCTGAAGATGTGGCGCCGATTGCCTTATGCTTGATGGTGCGTTTGTCTTCGCTCAAAAGATTGATATCCTTCTCCGTGGTCAGTTTGGCGCTGTCCAGAGTAATGGACGTACCGCCCTCTTCTTTAGTGACATTGGAATAAGTGACCAATACCGCCACACCGCTGATGGCCGCCTGGACCACCTGACTGTCCAGCACCCCGTCCATCAGGGAATTCAAAGTAATATTGCCCTTGGCATTCATCACGCCGCCGGTAATATTAACCCCCACATCCCCTTTGATATGCTGTTTATTTACTTCCACCTGAATATCCACGAGTCCCACACTGCCGCCACCCAAATCCGTGTCACTGTTCACCGTGGACTTGGCTGTGGTGGTAATATCCTTTGCCGCATAAAGATTTGCCCCTGCCAAATTAACCTTAGTGCCGGAATTGGATATTTCAACCTCATGTACAGTACGTTCTTCTTTAGACCCTTCGGCAATGCTGCCCTTACCAGTTGAAGAATCCTCATTTATTTTTTCCAAGACATCATTACCATCATCCACTGCATGTTTCGCCAAAGTATCAATCTTCCCTGCGGTATATTCCTTGTCTCCCGTACTTGAATCAGATTGTTTATTTTTCACCGTTTCCCAAACCGCAGTTTCCGTACTATCTTTTACTGTCGTAGTATTCACATAGTTATGCAAAGTGCTTACACCCACGGACAACCCACCCACTGTTGCCTGCACCATTGTTCCGTTCAAACTGATGTTTTCCTTGGCATCCGCAACAATATTGTTCCTTGAATACAAAGAGGAATTAGTGATATTTGTAATAGTGGCAGTGTCCACCGTGTTCAGCCCCACACCCACGCCAATACCGGCCATGCCACCGCTCACATTTTCATTATAAAAATGCGTGGTTACCTTGTTGTCGCTGGCAACCGTAATGTTTTTGGCACGCTTATCATTTGTACCGATGGTGGAATCTTTTACTGTGGTCTTGACCTTTTCCTGCAAATCGTTGTCCTGCACCATAACACCAACACCCACAGAAAGCAAACTGAACGCTACGCTGAGATTGGCATCCTGGGTCAAAACATCGGACACATTCTCCGCCTTAATGCTGTCCTCCGCCGAATTGTCGGTGTAGTGGTGAATTGTACTGCCCTCCAAAGTGGCTTCCGTTTTAGATGTATTGCTTTCCGCGTCCACATGCACGCCCACCGCAGCACCTCCGGAATACAAACTGGGGCTGATTGCCAAAGTCACGCCAGTGCCCACAATATCCACATTGTCTTCATGCTTTGCCAAAATATCCAACCCGTTGTTATAACTGATAACATTCTTCATTGTGGCCAATGTTGTTTCTTTCAAATCCGTATAACAAACACCGGTAGTGACAGAACCGCTAATTGCCTCGGAAAAAGAAACACTTAAAGCCGTGTTCACTATAGTCAAGTCCGCCAAACTGTTTGCCAAAAGAGTAATCTTGTTTGCATTTACATTCTTACGGTCCGCCGTCCCCTCAACAACTGTCTCCACCTTCCGTTCCTGCACATCCTTGCTTACGCCAACGCCCACACTGCCTGTAGCCCCAATACCGGGGGCAATATCCGCCACCGCATTGGAAATAACTGCTGTGGAGTCAACCTTGTCCGTTGCCCGCACGGAAAGATTTTGCCCGCTTAAACTGCTGGCTGTGGCATCCTCGTTGATATCAGAAGCATAAACCTTCGCCAAAGTAATACCGTTAATCCTGTCAATGCCTGCCACTCCGTCCAAACCGACAGCCAAAGCGTCGTCACCTAAACTTATACCTAATCCGCCGCTAAAAGTATCATTGGTGAGCAAATGCAATGCATCCGCATTCACCACCACACCCGTGCCTGACCATGTGCCGTATTTCTTTGTATCTTTGTTATAGACAGTGCTGTCCTGCACCGTAACCGCTGCGCCCTTGCCCTTTGCCGTGACTTTGGCGTTCTGCACAATGGCCTTGGTATTGCCGATGGGATTATTAGTGCTGTCCAAGCCGCCAATTTCATTGGAGGACACCGCCAGGCCGCTGCCCACCTTCTGGCCCACATTCACCTGGCCGGAATGATTGACAATCTCTTCCATGCTTTGGCTGACAACGCCAACATTATCTTCCGCCTCTACTTCTGTTACTTTTGTTGCATCTTCTTTGCCTAAAATTGCTGATGTGTTATTGACAATTTCATTGAACACCAAACTGCCGGCCACATTTATAGTTTCACCAAAGACCGCCACACCCACCGCCACATTCAAAAGGTAATCATCTGAATAGGCCTTAACCAACAAATCCTTCAAAGCATATTTCCCACCTGCCAAAGTTGCAACGGTGTCCGATTTAATGGTGTTTTCTGCCAGACCTGCACCCACTGCCAATGTTGACCCTACAGAAACTACTGCCGCCGTGGTGGTTAAATCGTTATCCGTACTTGCCAGCACGCTGACCTTGCCGCCGGTGCTGTTGCCCGTACCCTTATTGATTTCGGAATCCTCAATGGTGGCAGATGTTTCCTTGTCAATATAGGCGTTGGCGTTAGCCCCCTGCACGGAAATCCTTCCCGTAGTCAGACCCAACCCCACTGAAATAGTGGTCAAGTCCGCTTCGTCCTCCGCCTGCACCCTGACAACTGCATCACCGGTGGTGGAAACCGTATAACCTTTCAAAGATGCCCGATTGACTTGAATTTTGCCATCGCTAATGAAGTTATAAGTAGTAACGGTAGTAGTGGTACCATCATCTTCTTCCACTTCTTCTACCACTTCCTCTACATCTTGCAAATCCCCAATCCTGTTCCAGGTCAACGCTCCCCCAATGGCAACGGCTCCGCCGAGTTCCAGACCCCCTGCGGCAGCCACTAATTTGGAATCATCCTTGCTGTGAATGACTAAATTTTTAGCATTGACAATATTTTTGTCCGCATAATCGGAAGAGGCCGCCGCCTCCACATTGTTATGTCCCCTGTTCACTGCCACCGAGCCGTTACCCGTAGCCCCATTATCCGTATTGGCCTCAATGCCCACGGACACCGCATACATCTTGGCCGTGTTCTCTGCATCTAATGTAATATCCGTTTCCCCATCCGTTTTGAACACTTTGGTATTGGTCAGATATGCCCCTGTGTTAGTGTTCATCCAGTTATAAGCAAAATCAAGACCGATGGCTGTCCTGCCCACACTAACCTGCCCCGCCACATTCACAATCTTGTTTTTCTGCAAGGCATTAACGCTCAATTTCTCCGTATCAATACTGCTGTCCAGCACTTTGGCATAAACATCATTATTCAAAAAGTCCATCACAAAACTGCCTGCCGCACAGAAACCTTTGGAAGTCCCTGCCCCGCCTGCCGCCACGCTCACTGCCAAAGTGTTGCTTTCCGCCAAAATATCCGCACCTGCTGCACTGGACAAGGTAATGGTACTGTTGTCCACGCTGGCAAGAAAATCATTGTCAATTTCATTGACCACCACTCCGGCGCCAAAACCGCCGCTGCCGCCTGATCCGCCGGCTGCAGCGGAAATCAGAGTGCTGGCTGTGACAATCAAATTGCCCTTGTCCGTAATATCATCAATTTCCGAACCCGTTTTGGCATCATTCAAATAACTTGTCCCCTTGGTATCAAAACCACGGGCGCTCAAATAATTGCTGAACTTGTTGGTTCCCAAATCCGTGTCATAGGCCTTCACATCCAAAGAATCCGCTTCCATCAAAGTGATGTTTTTCACATTGGCTTCCGCCGTATTTTTGAAAACACCTACCAGCAATGAACCTTGAAAATCCCATGCCAAATCCGTACCGCTGCCCTGTGCCACACCCAGTCCCAGCGCCGCATTGATTTGGGTCAGGTCTGTAACTGCATTATCTTTAACTGCACCAATCTTTTTGTAAGTTCCCCCGTCAATTTCCGCCTTGCTGGTGTTTTTAACACTGTCCCAAGTTGCAACAACACCGATGGAACCGCTGTTCTTATTGCTCTTTACTGCATTGATATCCAAGGCGCCTGTAACTTGCAGATCCTTATTCGTCACTAAATTTTCAATGATTGTTTTATCTGTGCCTGTATAAGTATCATCATTCACCGTATTGCCTTTCATCAAAGCAATGGTCTTGTTTTCTGCCAGATTTACACTGATGCCCGCCGCCATGCCTAATGCGGATGTACCTGTGTTCAAGGAAATATCTATTGCCGCCCCGGCCGCCGCCAAAGTGCCGGAACGCTCCGCCGTATTTTTAATGGACTTTGCCCCGTTGATTGTGCTATCCTGAATAATGGCATCCACATCACTATGTACCAAATTGACCGCCGCACCGCCTGCAAAAGACCCGGACTTGCCGGTCACATCGGGATGGGCCGTATTGGTTTTCCATGCGAAAGCCATACCACCTGCCACAGCCACAATAGCACTATTATCCGCACCCTGCACATTCAAATTATTATTGCCGGAAGTGTTCTTGAAGGTAATCTTAGTGCGGTCCACCACCGCAGCGGTCTTTACATCCAAATCACTGACCGCCACGCTTGCCGTAGCCGCCAAACTGAAGGAGGGAAGTTGCTCACCTGCATTTGGATTAGTTGCCGATTCATTGGTGGGTTTAGGCACCCAAGTGGAATTGCCGCCGAATTTTTTATAAACCCAACCGTCAAACTGACCAAAAAGGTTGGTAATAGCGTTTTTCTTGTTGCTGAAGAAAGTACCTACCCTGCCGCCAAATCCTGCCGCGTCTACATTGCTGGACATACTGATACCCGCATCCGCCGTCACATTTACAATATGCCCGTTGGTGGCCGCCTTCACATCCAAACCATTTGTGGACACGGTGCCTGTTTCCGTAACACTGGTGCTGCCGTATATCGCCGCCCTCTTGGTGTCTTTCCATTCCTCTCCAGTTTTTTCTTTGACCAGTCCCGACTTCTTCGCCAAAAGTTTTTTCAGGCGTGTTTCTGCATCATCCCTTGTCTTATCCGCACTCTCATCATCTTCAGACACAATTTCCATCTGTGCCTCAGTCATAGTGCCCACTACATCATTATCTGCAATGGCTACTAAATTGTTCCTGTCAATATCCAAAACTCCCACAGCCACACCCACAGCGCTGGTATTGCCCATGGCCATACCGCCGGTAATTGTAACTGCGGTGGTATCGTTGTCACCTAAAAGGGAAATGGTATTGGCATCCAGCACCGCTTCATCATCAATGGAAATCAGGGTGTTGCTGTCCGCCCCCACATATTGTACCGTGCCGGCAATGGTGTTTTCCTTGCTCATGCCCAAGCCCAAGCCAAGCCCGATATGCAGCACATCGTTTTCCGCTTTGGCGGAATAATTCTGTGCAGCGGTTATTTGTGCCTGCTCCGCCAAAGCAACAATGCTGTTGTTGTTCAGGTCATGAACCCCCACCACAAAACCGCCGGTGCCGCTTTCCCCACCACCAACAGGGAAATAACTGCCGTCCAAAGCCACCCCGCCATAAACTGTGTTGGAGTCGGTCGTAACATTTCCTGCCACGGAATGTATCTTGTTGTTTTTACCGATTTGAATTCTCGCCATATTTTCCACGGAGTCAATGCCTACACCGATTGCCAAAGCATAACTGGATGCTCCGCCGTGGGAATTATCCTGCCCGCTGGTCAATGCACTGACTGCATAGTTAGTGTAATTGGCAGGACTGGCAAAGGAGAAAATACTGCCAAGTTGGCTGTACCATTTCTTTTGTCCGTCCCCCAATGTAATCGTTCTTTCCGTTCCGCCGGCATCCGTATAGGTGAACTTGCCCGTGTTTATCAAATCCAAAAATCTGGCAACATCTGTCTTATTGCTGAA
This sequence comes from Acidaminococcaceae bacterium, assembly GCA_045598345.1. Classification (GTDB taxonomy): domain Bacteria; phylum Bacillota; class Negativicutes; order Acidaminococcales; family Acidaminococcaceae; genus Phascolarctobacterium_B. The sequence goes on from JAZLLX010000094.1 coordinate 40,894, forward strand.
CTCTTTTACCACATCCACAACCTTGTTGTAATCACCGGAACCGTCCATATATTCCGGTTTCAGATTGCCGTTGGCATCAAACATATTCTTGAGTTCCGGCAAATCCTTGGTGCAAATACTGCGGTAGGCCTGCCACAAAACTTCTTTTTCGCTGTCTGACAAAGTTCCTAAGGACTCTTTGAAATCCGCTTCCGAAAGTCCGTTATAATCCCAAATGGCATTCTTCATCCGGCTGACCCTGTTGAAGGGTGCCTCCGCCTTTGCCACAATGTTAATATCGTTCTTGGCGGTAATGGTTTCCTGACTGCTGACCGCCGGTGCTTCAAAAATTACATCCGCCTGATTGGCAATTTCCCGCATGAAAAGCGCCCCATTCGCCAAAGCATTAGGGTTGGTTACATCCAATCTGGTGGAAGCATTTTTGCTGGCCCCGTTCAAAGAAGTGAACACATCGTCCAGTTTGCTGATGGCATTCACATTGGCCTGACCGTTAGAAGCAACAATCCTGCCCTTACTGCCAAAATTAACCAAAGAAATATTTTTTTCGTCCATGTAGCCGAAACTGAGACCCAATTCAATTTGCTGATGTAATTTTTTGGCAAAGGAGTCCCCCGAAACGCCGGAATCTCCCAATCCATACTGGGACAATTTATCAAAGAAATTACCATACTGTCCTATAGCACCCACACCGAACACTTGACCAATAATACTGCAAACCCCATTACCGATATTTTGTACTAGCCCTTTATTTATTACCTGCGAACCGCTTAAAATATCCCCCACAGTTCTCGCCAAAGCACCCTTGCCCACACTGGCACTGCCCGTGAAAGTATTGTCCGTATAAATGCCGTTGGCATTCACCGTCACATCTCCATCTGTACTGGTCAGGGTGCTGTTCACATCCACTTCCGCCTGGTTATCATATTCAAAAGTATTCACCAAAAATGCTGTTGCAGCATTATCACCCGTTGACAAACTGGTAGTCACGTTAATGCTGCTGATGGCATCCGCCTGCACCAAAAGATTTTTCCTGGCAGTAATAACCGCTCCATCCTCTACAGTTACTTTACTGCGGTTATGCCCGTTCACAATATTGATACCGAAATTGAACGCACCTTCAGGCAGAGCCACCACACCACCAAGACCGGTGGCAGCAGAGGAATTAAGGGTGTTCTTGGCAACCGCCTCCACAACCATACCACCATTATCTGCTTTCAATGTGCCTTTTACCTCCACCTTAGCATCGTTTTTGGTGCTGGCATAGTTAAAGGCAACCGCAGGAAACAGATTGGCATTGGGGTTAGCCGCCGTCAAAGCCGCAAAACTGAAATCCATAGTTCCCACGGTCAGGTTGGTTTCCGCATTGGCAACCACCGCCAATGCCTTATCCAGAGTACTTTTTGCCACCACTTCCGTACCCACACCGATATTCACTTCCGCATCCGTAGTGAGTATGCCATAAGCCACATCCAGCCCATTTAACAATACGCCGAAAATAGTTGAAGTAACTGCACTCGGAACACTGGATGTAAATGTATTGGTCAGCACATTCTTGGCTTCCGCACCAATATGTACCACATCACCTTCAATTTTAGTGTTGGCATCCGTAATATTCACCTTGGCATTTAATGTTGCCGTACTGCCAATAAACCCGCCCGTACTGCTATTTTTGTACTGTGCTTCAAATTGACTCTTGGACAAATCCTTGTCCCCTACCTTATAGCGGGCTTCATTGCTCTGATTTGTATAAATCGTTACCCCCACATTATTGGTGGCCTGGGCATCAATGGTTACATTCTTCGCCGCCTTAATTTGAGAACCGCCGGCAATATTAACAATGGCATTAACCGTATCTGCCCCCGTGTTCTCGTTATAACTGACCTCCGCCTTCAGTTCAATATCGCCACTGCCCGAAGTACGAACCGCAGTTAATGTTGTAACTGAAGCATCCTGCAAATCACTGAGATTAACCACAGAAGAAAAGTCCGTTACACCCGTAGCCAATGCCGCCGCTGTCTTGTTAGCATCATCCACATCCATACCAATATTGATTTTCCCTGCTTTGATGCGAATATCATCCGTGGCATTTATTTTGCCCTGAATAGCAATAGTACCGCTGGCGTTGATGGGCACAGCCATAGCAGAAACTGCAGTTACAATGTCCTGTGTAACATTATTTTGAAATTTATTTGTCCACCAAGCATTAGTCGGTGTCATAACCGTCAAAGAACCCGTGTTGATTGCACCCGATGCCCCCACCACCATACCATTGGGACTGAGGAAGAACAAATGTCCCCCAACACCGCTGCCACGAATGGCATTCACCGTACCATTTATGTTTATACGATTATCTACAAAATTCATTAAGGTGTTAAACTCTGCAGTATTAGATGCAGTACGTCCAAAATAAAGATTGGCAATATGACCGCTGTCAATGTTAAAATCACTAAACCGGTTCACACCCGTATTGCCAACTGCCTGACCTGCATATACCTTATGCACATTCCCATCCACCACAACAGCCGGGCCACTGTCCGTTCTTGTAATTGTAGTCGCATACACAGGACTAAAAGACGGCCACGCCACCATGCCCGTCGCCAACATTGCCAGCACCGCTTTTTGGAGATTAAACCTTTCGTTTCTCTTTTGTTTTGCCACATACTTTGTCATTTTCAAGCCCTCCTGCGTATTGTAATATTAAGGAATATTTTACACTATTATAAACCCCCCCCCGATTATTTTGCAAGAGAAATGTTTATTATCTTTAATAATTATACGCCTTATACGCCAAGAAACGCCAAGCACCAAAACCGAACTTTTTTCCCGCCCAGGCGTGGGCGGGGTGGATTGCCTATAGGAACATAGAAGGGCAAGACGGGGTGGGTCGCTCTCTCCGACTGAACCAATAAACTTAATACAATGCTAACCATTGCTCTAATCACAGGAACATCCTACCATAATTACTCATTACTCATTCCCCTGATTCCTGATTCCTGATTCCTTTATCCTAATACAATTACGCATTACGAATTCCGCATTACGCATTATTCTTCCCCCTTTCCCAAAATTTATCGCAAAGTTTTTTGCACACACCCAAATCTGATTTGAGATTTCAAAAAACTGACTTGATATTAAATCAGTTTTTCATAAAATCAAGTCAGATTTGCTTGCATAGCAAAAAAATCAACGCATCCCCAAAACATTAACAAAAAAATAAATTCAATTTCTAATATATTGTTTAATTTATTGCAATCGGCTCTCAATAGTAAAAAACCAAGCGAAAAGAGCCGATTTTACGTAAAATTTGATTTTTTTACGTAAAATTCGCCTTTTTCGCACAAATTTTACTCTTTGCCATCAAGCAGCGGGGAATAAAAAAATAGTTGAAAATGAACTCTTTTCCCGCCCAGGCGTGGGCGGGGTGGCAATCGTTAGGAACATAGGTAGATTGACGGGGTGGGTCGCTCTCCCCGACTGAAGAATAAATGTCAAAGAACAAAGAATAAAGAGCAAATATGGTAAAAAGTTCCTGTGATTATATAACAGAGTACAGGAACACGAGTAGCCCCCGCCCTTGCGGGGGCTGTCGCTTTTCGGAACGTGGTTGCGACTGGGGGTGCGGATTACGCAGAAAACTCATCCGCTAAATGCGAACTTTAGGCCCCTTGGTGGAGGGGCTGTCGCTTTTTGGAACGTGATTGCGACTGAGGATTGAGAACTCCGCACATTTCACATCTTCAACAGAATGCAACAACCTAATCCAATGTTTCCCCACACCCTTTAATTCCCTCTCCCCAAGGAGAGGGTTACTTTCGCTTTACGCCATCCTTTCCTGCTCTAATCACAGGAACATATTACCATAATTTTTCATTTTTAATTTTCAACTTTTCATTTACTTTTGCCCCTCCACCGGCGGACGAGAGTCCGCAAAATCCCAAATGCTATACCAAAAGGTCGTGTAAAATATTATGTGTAAACTCTCAAAAAAGTAATTGAAAAGAGAACCAAATTTCTTTATGATTTAGTCAGAACAAAAAACCAATAAAGAAAGGAAGGTTCTCTTATGGATAATTATATCACAAGTTTTCTCAGTTTTGTCAAGTATGGTGTATCTTTGACAGATATTTTACGTCAGGAAGTCCAGCGTGTTCTTAACGAGCTTCTTAAAACCGAACTTACCGAGTTTTTGAAAT
>JAZLLX010000095.1:0-2048 GCA_045598345.1 Acidaminococcaceae bacterium
GTAACGGATATTGCCTTCATAGTAGGTGTTGTTGCTGAGTTTGTGCCGTGCCATAATGCCCACGCCTTTATTTTCGGAATTGCCGTCACCGTGTACATCGCCGTTGTAGGTGTCAAAGTCCCCTTTGCCGTATTCAAAGAATAAGCCGTAAGTGGTGGCAGAACCGTCTTTCCATTCCTTTGTCTTGCCCGCACCAACAAGCACTCCCCAGCCGTCCACATCCACATGGCTTCCGGTTTTGTATTTGCTGCTGCCTGCTGTAAATGCACCGAAAGTATTTGTAACTCCGCCGACAGTTTCTGCAACCAAACTCTTCATGCCTTCGCCGCTTGCAAGGTCAGCACTCATATTCACGGTCTGTACCGCCGCCGCAATGCCTTCAACAGGGGCTTTCTGTTGGTCTTCACTGCCACTTTTAGGCGGTTCAGGTTCGTTTTGTCCAAAATCCTGCAACAGCGTTAAAATCAGATTGATGCCTTCAAATTCAACTTTTGCCGCACCACCAAGTACGGTTGTATTTAAATTTGCTACAGCACCACCTTTCGAATCAGTTTTAACTAAGTAAATTTTATCATCCTTATTTAGCTTTACACCGTTGGCGGCAGTAACACCTATCGTTGTGTTATCAAAAGTAACACTTGCAGTGTTCAGCATAACATCCCCATTTGTAATATTGCTCGGCAGAGTGAAATTCATATTTTGGAAGTATTTAACTTCGTTTGCCTTGCCTCCCATTTTGATTTTCAGGTTCAATTCGTTATTGCTGCTTGTTCCACTGACTACATATCCGCCGTAAAGTGAATAATTGTCACTAAAATTTCCCCCTTCAATGTTCACCTTATTACCTGTAGCGCTGCCAGTGCCATAAGTGCGGCCGCCGTAAATTTTAGTGCCAAATGTACCACTGGTAATATTTACCTTGTTGTTGACGGCATTACCATTATTACCATTATTATCAGCGGAACCGCCATAAATCTCGCCGCTGGCTATTGTTACGCCTTTGACAATTACCGTATTACCGTCTTCGCTGTTGTCCCCGCCTGCATTACCTTTCTGACTTCTGCCACCATAAATCTTCGTTCCGCTTGCAAAAGTTCCGCCCTCAATATTAGTCAAATTGCCTTTGGCATTTCCATTTTGACTATATCCGCCATAAATTTCTATAGCGCTACCTTCCCCCAAAGTCCCCCCGTAGATATTCACCTTGTTGCCGCTCGCCGCTCCACTAGAATTGTTAGCACCATAAATCTTACCTTTAATTGTACCGCCGTAAATACTGACGGTATTGTTTTTCGTTTCGGATGACCCTGTATTGTTTGCCCCGGCAACTGCAGTTAGCTCAGGTGCGTACGTCCCCTGGCGGATAATAACCTCATTATTGCTGTAACTGGCGGAGGAAAGTCCGCCATCTGTTGTATTGCCTTTAATAGTAGAAGAATAAGTATCTCCAGCAGTGCTTGGTGAATTAAATGTCGTGCTCCCTTGTATAATCGTGTAATCCGCCTCCGCCGCCAAAGATGTATTTACCGGCATATTGTGCAGTACATTCGCCCCAATCACCGCCAGGGCAATTAAAATTTGTTTTGTCTTAATCATAATATCCTCCTTCAATTATAATGTAATTTTGCATTTAGCAAGCAACATTATAACACCCCCCCCCCGAATTTTGGCAAGAGAAATGTTTATTATTTTTTGCATTTGAAACGAAGCCCTTTCACGCAAAACCCAACCCCCATCGCCAAGCCAAATAAAATTTCACAAACTTTCGCAATAAACAATAAAACTTTAAGAGCAAAAATCAATTCACAAACAATAAAACAACGATTTTTATATATTGAATGATAGATTATCTTCATCGCCAAATCCAAAAATTTTAGCGAAAACGGCGAAAATTAGATAATTATCGCAAAAATTGGCTCTTCATCAGTTTAAGTGGGTAAAAAACTAAAAAAACAATAGAAAACCATATTGGTCCTGCTATACTTGTAATAACCAGAAAACAAGAAAGTAGAGGTAGCCAATATGGTTAAGACAAGTATATTCAAAAA
>JAZLLX010000096.1:0-1879 GCA_045598345.1 Acidaminococcaceae bacterium
AGAGTTTTCCTCCAAGTGAGTAATTCACCGGGATGAAAAAAGAACATCAAACGCACCACCCCCACCGGGGCAGCTATCGCTTGATGCTCCATATGTTCGCTACTTATTTCTGTAACTACTCTCTTGTTCGGAAAAACTCTCTAATTATTTTTTATATTTAACTCACTAAAACTTTCAAAAACTTAATAAACTCGCACTTTTAAATGACTTTCACATCTGCATGCGAACACCGTTCATCGCGGCGTTAAGTTTATTATAAGCATGAAAGAGGAAAAGTCAATGAAGTCGGGCAAAAATCCCGTTTCGTTCATCAAATCTTTACAAATTTCCCCCTATCTAAATTGACAAGGCAGAAAACAGCGCAGCCGTTAAGGGAATGAGACTACAAATCTCGCCCTTAACGGCTGTGCTGTTTGCTTAACTTAATGACAATGCCCAAATGGGATGCTCTTTTTTGGTGGAGATGGGGGGGAGTTGACCTGCCCTGCGGGGTAGGCCGGCTCGCGGCTCCGGGGCGCCACCGGCGCCCCATTCACTACCGCTCGGGCTCCACTCCCACCCTATGAAAAATGCAGCCCCCGCAAAAGCGGGAACTGCATTTTTGGAAACCTAGAAAAATCGGTTAACCTAATCGAGTTAACCTAATTCCGTGGTGGGGTGGTTCTGTTGCTGTTCTCTATTTGCCCTGCTGTTCAATGGGGTTCGAGTCATGCAAAAACAATCTGGCTGCGCAGAGGGCGGGAACGCATATCCTTTATAGCTTTTGCCGTCAATTTGAACCCCCAACTCTTTATAAAGATTTATCGCAGCTTTGTTGTCACATAGTACGTCTAATTTGAAGCGTTTATCCCAATTCTTGCGCAGAACACTTTTCAAAAGCGCCTTCCCTATGCCTTTACCCCGGAAATCATTAGAAACACAGACTGCAACAATGTAGTACTCATTAGGCGTGTCAACATAGCTATGCAGAGAAAAAGCAATGAGACATAAACAGCATAGAGATAGCCCGTGCTTTTGCCTTTTCACAAAAAGCACGGGCTTTTTTGTGCTTATCAATTTAGATTTAACCGAAGGCTTTGCCTGAAGTCAATCCTCCAGACAAAGGAGCCGTATTACTTCATCCCAAAAGTGATCCACCCCGTTTATTACTGTGACCTTACCATATTTTGATTTATCATTCTCTGATAACGCATTGTACCCATCTGCATCCAACGCCGTGGTTTCGCCGAATCTATCATCTTCTCTGTCAGTATTTACAGCAATATACTTTTCCTCGGCAGGAACCGCATAGGCAGGTTTCAGGTAGGCAAACGCAGCAATCGGATCCCAATACGGATATTGCGGAACATTATCTTCGTAATGCTTATACCACAGCTGCGCTATGCTGCAATCGTGCCTTTTAAGTTCTTTAACAACTTTGCTGTCAAAATCAACGCTCAGCTCAGCGGGAATAAGAAATTGCTGCGGAAAGTCGGCAGTAATACACGTCTCTAATGCTGACGGGTCATACAGCACATTGTATTCAGCATACGGCGTGACATTGGCACCTGCTATAGCGTTTACCTTTTTGCCATTTATCGTTTCGGCTGCATAGCACTCTCCCAATGCGCCGCCCATATAATAAACAGCCTTCACATTTCCGGCAAAAGACGGATCCCGCTTTGCCGCATCTGCGATATTCATAGTTGGGCCTATTGCAATGATAACAACATTTCCCGGATACTTCTTTACACAATCGATCATGAAATTTGCCGCATCATCGCTATCGCACAGGGCTCCGCTCACTGTATTCTCAAAAGCATGTATTGCCCCATACCTGTCAGCAAAGGGAAGATAATCGGCATTTTTAAAATACGCTGTCAATTTCGGCAGTGATTTG
>JAZLLX010000097.1:0-9964 GCA_045598345.1 Acidaminococcaceae bacterium
ATTTTTTTGAATATACTTGTCTTAACCATATTGGCTACCTCTACTTTCTTGTTTTCTGGTTATTACAAGTATAGCAGGACCAATATGGTTTTCTATTGTTTTTTTAGTTTTTTACCCACTTAAACTGATGAAGAGCCAAAAATTTTGACTTTTAGGAATAGGATGGTATAAGATAAAAAGTATAATTATGAAGCGGTGTGATAGAAAGCGGGTGGTGTTATGCAAAAGATTTTGTGTTTAATGGTGTTGTTGGCGGGTGTTTGTTCTACAGCACTTGCCTACCCTTTCGGCAGGGTGAAGGTGGTAACTTCTTTTCCGGATTACAAGGTAAAGGTTGTTGAGCATTTTGCTGATTTGCAAGTGAAAGTAGTTACCAGTTTCCCCGACAGGGAGGGGCGGTGGCAGTTTGTGGATTCTTTCCCCGATTTCACCATTCAATATGTGGACAGTTTCCCGGATTTTACAATTAAGTTTGTGAATTGAAAAAAGAAAAAATGCCTTCCTCAAAAGGCATTTTTCAAATAAGTATGTATGCAGGTGGTGTAATTACGGCGTTTATGGCATAATCCCTGTTATTCCCATTAGTAAGTAAATTATAAAAGTAAGGACATAGGCAATCAACGCATAGGGAAGCTGGGTTTTGGCGTGCAGCATGCAGTCAATTTCGCAGCAGCTGGATGTCAGCAGTGTTGCGTCAGAATAGAAGCAGGCATGACTGCAAAATACAGAGCCGGAAATGATTGCTGCCATTGTAAGCAGTATATTGGCCCCGCAGGCAGCACCTAACGGAACAATAATGGTAGTGCAGATTGCCGGAACGCCCCAGCTGTCGCCTGTTACAAATGCCAAAATACTTACAAGGACAAAGGCGATTGCAGGGAAAGTATTGGTACCAATGAAGGGCATACACTTATAAATTACATATTTTGGAAGGTTGATATCCGCACAGGCCTGTTTCATAAAGAAGGCAAAGAGCAGGAGAACAAGTGTTGGAATGAGTTCCGCAAAACCTTTAACCCAAAGTTCGCAGAAATCCTGGAATTTAACGACCTTTCTGGGTACATACAGAACGAAGCAGGAAACAATGGAACCGATGAGAGCTAAGAACATATCATCCCAATAGATGGTGATAAGCATCATCACCCCCAGCGGAATGAAAAAGTCAATAAGATGGCCTTGGTTGGATCTGTCAGTGTCATCATTTTTATCCAATTCAATTGTTTTAATTTTCTCATATTCCGTTTTCATAGGTCCGAGAGGAGGGATTATGCCGATTATGAAAAGAGGAACTATGATAAGGGAAAGAGAAGCGTAGAACATATAAGGAGCTGCATGCATGTATGTACTCATAGCGGATTCATAGCCCAGAGCCCTGACTGCGTCCTGATTGAAAAAGTTTGCTGCGTAGAACACAGACCATGTGGAAAAAGGCACCAGAACACAGGCGGGGGCACCGGTTGAATCGATTATATAAGCCATTGTAGCCCTTGGAACCCGCATTTTGTCAGCCAGACGTTTCAGGCAGGAGTTAATGGTAATGATATTCATGTAGTCATCGATAAAAATAATACAGCCGAGTCCCCAGGCGGAAAGAAGAACGCTTTTTGCATCTTTGCAGTAGCGGCCGATTGTATTGGCAATGGCATAAGTGCTTTTTGAGGCGTTGAGAAGTGCCCTTAAACTTCCGAACAGACCGCAGACAAGCAAAATCCAAATATTTTCTTTGTCAGTTGCTACTTTGAAGAAAGCATCTAAAGTTATTTCCCGAAAATTTTGGCCGGTAAGGTAGGCAATAATCCCATAGGCAGAAAGACAGCCCAAAAGCAGCGCTTCAGGAGGCCTTTTAACTTTAATTGCGAAAAAAATTACAACAAACGGTGGGAGCAGGGTCCAAAACCCGAAATCACCCATAGGAATCACATCCTTTCTGGTAGTTTTTATCAGAAGGAACATGCTATCTTATGTATGAATGTTCGCTAAAGATTGTGGCATTAATTATAGACAATTTACTTGTGATATGTCAAGAAAAAATAATACAAATAGTAAAAGTTGTTGAGCATTTTGCTGATTTGCAGGTGAAAGTAGTCAACAGTTTCCCCGACAGGGAGGGGCGGTGGCAGTTTGTGTACTCTTTCCATGATTTCACCATTCAATATGTGGACAGTTTCCCTGATTTTACAATTAAGTTTGTGAATTGAAAAAAGTTTTGTTTATGGTTATAATTGTAATGTATAATGATGTGCAAAAGGGGAATATTATGAGAAAAAAACAATGTTTGACAGGATTTATAAACAGAATAAGTTTGGTTTAGAGAATTCTGTCAATTTATGTGATATGGATACTTTGACTGAAAGGGAACTTTATGACGAGGTAATGAAGGGTGTGAAAGATGCACGGAACGGCAAGACAGTTGATGCGAATGTGTTTTTTACTACTTTATTAAAAATATGTTATGAATAAAAAAAGCCCACGCTGCGTTTCGCACGACATGGGCTTTACTAATATATCAGATTAGCCAGGCGGGGACGAGGTTGTTGGTTTTGTCAACGGGGATGACATCGTCCGTCATACAGATGACGGCACCTGTTCCCAATGGCTGTGGCAGGGTTTTGAAGTGCCGGCAGGGATTTTTGGGGTTGGCACTTTTTTTAATTTCAATGGGGTGAATGATATTACCCTCTTCAATAATTAAATCAATCTCGTCCTGATTGGAATCACGGTAAAAATAAAGTGGGGGGCGTTTGCCGACATTTAAGTATGATTTGTAGATTTCGTTAACCACCCAGGTTTCAAAAAAGGCACCCGACATACTGCTGTTTTCCAACACTTTCGCATTGCCCCAACCCATTAAATAACTGCAAAGCCCCGTATCTGTCATATACATACGAGGTGATTTCACCACACGCTTGATGACATTTTTGGTGTAGGGGGGAATAAGGATTACCAGACCGCCGGCAACCAAAAGGGATAACCAACGCTTGGCGGTGGGGGCGGAAATTTCTGCCTCCCTTGCCAACACATCATAATTTACATTGGTGGCGGTGCGGGCGGCAACGATTTTCAAAAAGTTCAGGAAACTTAATTCGTCCGCAATATTATTTTGGTTGTGCAAATCCCGTGCGAGATAAGTGTTGATATAGGACTCAAAAAAAACTTCCAAATTAAGATTGCGGACCGTATTGGGACGGGGCATGGAGCCCTTAAAAATTTTGTCAAAGATTTGTCGGATGTTGAGGGGGTTTGCTTTTTTCATACGGGCCAGAAGTTTTTTCCGATCAAAGGTGAACTCCCCCCAGTTACAACCCTGAAGTTCGCTGTTGGAGAACCCAAGCAAGGGAATGAGAGCAACACGGCCTGCCATGGTTTCGGACACATTTTTCATCAGGGAAAACATTTGTGAACCCGTAAGCCAAAAATCTCCGTTATGCTGCCGTTTGTCTACAAGCAGTTTGATGTAGGGAAAAAGTTCCGGCGCATATTGTACCTCGTCAATCAAAACAGGAGGGGCATAGCGTTGTAAAAAAAGTTCTGGGTCAGTTTGTGCCAAATTTCTGGCCTTGGTGTTGTCCAAACTAATTATAGTACGTTTTTTTTCTGTTAAATTTTCTAAAAGAGTTGTTTTGCCAATCTGCCTTGGACCAGTCAGGCAAAGCACACTAAAAGTGCGGTTCACGGACTTTATGGTGCTTTTAATTGAACGCTCAATGTACATAAATGCCTCCAAAAAAAATTATGCAAATGGCAAAGTGGAGTTTGCCATTTGCATAAAATTATAACATTAAACTTTTTGGTTGGCAAGAGATATTTTATAAAATTTTGTTCCTTAATCTCAAAGCATTGGTGACTACGGTGACGGAACTCATACTCATTGCGGCGGCACCTAACATGGGATTCAGGAGAATGCCAAAGTTGGGATAGAGGCAGCCGGCGGCTACGGGAATACAGATAAGGTTATAGAAGAAGGCCCACCACAGGTTTTGTCTGATGCAGTTCATGGTGGCGTGGCTGAGTTTCAGCAGAGTGCTTACATCCTGCAAATCGGATTTCATCAGTACCACGTCCGCACTTTCAATAGCCACATCCGTTCCTGCCCCAATGGCTACGCCGACTTCCGCACGGGCAAGGGCGGGGGCATCGTTGACCCCGTCACCCACCATCATAATTTTATGTCCTGCGTTTTGCAGTTCCCTAACGACTTTTTCCTTGTCCTCCGGCAGGCATTGGGAACGGTATTCTTTGATTCCTGCTTCATGGGCAATGCGTTGGGCAATTTCTTCCTTATCGCCGCTCAGCATAATAATATTTTTCTTTTGCTGATAAAGTTCTTGAACGGCGGCCGGGGAACTGGGTTTGATTTTGTCTTCTTCTGTCAGGGTGAGTTTGCCTTCCGTAATGGTGCCGGTCTTGTCAAAGACAACGGTATCAATTTCGTCCGCCTGTTGCAAAGCGGCGGCGGACTTAATCAGGATTCCCATTTTGGCGCCCCGTCCCGTGCCAACCATAATGGCGGTTGGTGTGGCAAGTCCCAGGGCACAGGGGCAGGAAATAACTAAAATGGAAATGGCAATGCGTAAAGCAAAGGCAGGCGTTGCTCCGCATAAGAGCCAAATACCGGCTGCCGCAAGGGCAACCGCAATAACAGCGGGTACAAAGATACCGCTGATTTTGTCCGTCAGTTGTGCCACAGGCGCTTTGGTAGTGGTGGCTTCCTCCACCAATTTAATAATGGCGGACAGGGTGGTGTCTTCGCCAACGGCGGTAACTGTGAAACGGAATTCCCCATCCACACAGAGAGTGCCGCCGGTTACGCTTTCACCTATGGTTCTGGTTACAGGGCGTGATTCACCTGTAATAGCACTTTCGTCAAGGGCACCACTGCCTTTTGTAATTTTGCCGTCCGTAGGCACACGGTAGCCCTTGCGGACAATGACTGTATCACTAATTTCCAATTCTGCCACAGGGATTTCCCCCACTTCTCCGTGCCGTTCAACCAAGGCAGTGGGAGGGGTGAGATTTAGTAAAACAGTGATGGCATTGGTGGTACGGCTTTTGGCTCTTGCTTCCAAGAATTTTCCCAAAGTGATAAGTGTGGTAATCATAGCCGCCGAGTCAAAGTATTGGTAAATAAAACTGGCGGAGGCGGACAGGGCGATGAGGGAATCCATATTGGGCGACAGAGCAAAAAGATTTTTGTAGCCACGAATAAAATAAATTCTGTTAATGACCAAAACCGGCAGACACAGAACTAACTGGACAACCGTGTTCTGCAAACCGGTTAAGATGGTCCAACGCCACATGGGTCCCATTGCCAAGATAAATAAAGGTACGGAAAAAAAGAGGGAAAGGATGAGGCGGATGCCCAGCAAGCGGACTTCAGAATTTTCCTCTGCATTTTTAGTGCCAAGCGATTGGGGCGTGAAAACTGTAGCACCGAAACCGATGTTGGCAACTTTTTCACAAATCATTTCCTGGGTTATTTGTTTTTCGTCATAGTCAAGCAACATGCGGTTACGCAGGAGATTGACGCTGACGGAATTAACTCCAGACATTCTTGATAATACTTTTTCAATACGGGCGGAGCAGGCACTGCAACTCATACCCGTAATGTTAAATTGTTGTGTCATTTTCTTACTCCAAATTAGAATAAATATATTATAGCATAAAGAGCAAATTTGATATAAAAAAAATTGACGAACATAAATGACAATATTATAATAATGAATGAAAGAGGTGATAATATGATAGTTGTGGACATTGAAGAAGCGAAAAACAATATTTGTGAATTAATGGATGAAGTTAATGAAAATTCCGGGCCGATAACCATAGTAAATTCCAGTGGAGAGTATGCGGTACTGGTGGGGGAGGAAGATTGGAACGCTATTTGGGAAATTTTGTTATCAAATAGTTTTCCTTGTTTTTCCAAATCTGTTACTAAGAGCAGTAAAACACCAATTTCCAAGAGTGTGCCAAAATCAGAAATTAAATAAAAAAACACCCTGTAAGGGTGTTGACAAAATAGTGTTGTTAGTTTATAATTTACGCATAAAGAGATTGGGCGGTGTTGCCCTTTCCTAACAATTGATTGGTTATGGAATAACCGCCAGAATTGCCAGTTCGGGGCGGGTATTTCTTTTTATTTAGAAACAGCTCCATGATATGGAGCAACATTATAACGATAATGTTTATGACAATCAGGATGATTGAGATAATTTCAAAATCGGTCATAATATCACCCCCTTCCTTTGGACGGGAAAGGGACACCGCCTAATCTGAATGCCTTATATCAAATTAACGGAACAAAGTAAATAACTTAGCGGGAGGTAACTATGAAATTTTTTCATTTGGCAGATTTGCATTTGGGGAAGACATTACATTCCCAAAATCTACGGGAAGATCAGGCCTTTGTGCTTGACCAGGTGCTGCAGGCGGCAAAGGAGGAAAATCCCAACGCCGTGCTGATTGCGGGGGATGTGTATAACACCAGCCAGACCAGCGGCGAGAGCATGGAACTGTTGGATAATTTTCTGACGGAACTTATCAATATGGGAATTGCCATTTATATGGTGAGCGGCAATCATGACAGTGCAGAGCATTTGAGTTTTGGGGCGGACATGTTCAAAAATGCAGGATTTTATCTCTCCAAACTCTTTCACGGTGAGGTGGTCAGTTTCTCCTGTCAGGACAAATTCGGCAAGTTGAATTTTTATCTTCTGCCCTATGTGACCCGTTCCCAGGTGAAACGGGCGTACCCGGATGAGCAGGAGCCCAAGACAATGGACGAGGCCATGAAATTAGTGGTTAAGCACATGGATGTAAAAAAATCCAGCCGTAATATTTTGGTGGCACATCAGTTTGTCACCGGCGCCCAAAAGGGTGATTCGGAAACTATTTCCTGGGGCGGTCTGGACGGCATCAATCCCGACACATTCTCAAAATTTGACTATGTGGCTTTGGGGCATATCCACAAGGCACAAAAGATAACAGACAAAATCCGCTATTCCGGCACTTTGCTGCAATATTCCTTCAACGAGGAAGGGAACAGCAATTCCATAACGGTGGTGGATATGGACGGGGAAGGCAGTTGCAAGATTAAACAAATTCCCATTCGTCCCTTACATCAACTTTTGACTTGGAAAGATGAGTTTGCGGAAATTATGAAACGGCCTACAACCCTTGATTATTTGCGGATTCAACTGACGGACAAAACAGAAATTGTGGACGGTTACTACAAATTGAAAGCAAAGTTCCCCAATCTTTTGTTGTTCACTTACAGGGGCGAAACAATGGAGGCCAATGCGGAGGACAGGGCTTTGCCCAAGGCCAAAACGCCTTTGGAACATTTTGTGGATTTTTACAAACAGCAGAACGGGCATGAGCCGTCTGCGGTCCAGCTGAAATTGGTGGCAGATTTTCTGGCAGGGGAGGTGGCAAAATGAGACCTTTAATGTTGGAAATGCAGGGCTTCGGGCCTTATGGGGAAAAGGTTGTGGTGGATTTCACCAAATTCACCAACGGCGGCCTGTATCTGGTGACCGGCGAAACCGGCAGCGGCAAGACCTTCATTTTTGACGGCATTTGCTATGCTCTTTACGGTGAAGTTTCCGGCGGTGAGCGGAAGACGGAAATGCTGCGGACAATTGGTGTTGACGAGAGTTTGGATACCTATGTAAAACTGCGTTTTCTCTGTCATGGGAAGGAATATGAAATTTTCCGCAAGCCCGCTTATGAAAGGGCGAAAAAGCGTGGCGAGGGCAAGGTTATGGACAATGCAAGGGTGGAATTTGTTTTTGGTAAAACCACCCTTACACGGGCGGAGGAAGTCAATGCCAAGATAAAAGAAATAATCGGACTTAATGTGGAGCAGTTCAAGCAGATTGTGATGATTGCCCAGGGCAAGTTTGCCCAGATTTTGCAGAAGTCCACGAAGGAAAGACGGGAACTTTTGCGGGAGATTTTTAATACCAATGCCTATATCAATTTGGAATATCACATCAAAAACAAACACTCCGCTCTGGTGAATGAGTACGAGGCAAGAAAGAGGGAGATTAACGACAAACTTCACGAGATTACCGCCAGCGACGGGCAGTACGCCCAAGAGTTGCAGGAAATGCAGCAGGCGGAATTTGTACAGGTGGGGCGGGTGCAGGAACTTTTGCAACAGTTTGACAAAATTGATACGGAATTATTGAAAAAACATAATGAAGAAATTGAACGCCTGCAGAAAGAAGAAGTGGCATTAAAACTGGCTTTGGACAAGGCCAACATCTTTGTGCAACAAAGTGAAAAATTAGTTGATTTGCAAAAGCAAAAAGTAACCTTGGATGTGGCGGCGGCAAAGGCCAAGGCAGATGCGGGTAAGGTGAGCGAGGCACTGCTTTTCTTTACGGATTGCCGTGAGCAGCAGGCGAATGTAAAAAACACGCTATTGGAACTGCGTAGTTTGTACGCCTTGAGCCACGATAACCAAAAGGCCAAGGTCAACCTGTTGAATTTGGGTAATGAGTTTAAGCGGGCATCGGATGAAACAAATTCAGAAAAGGAGCAGTATGATGCGGTTTATTACGCTTTTATGACGGCACAGGCGGGACTGATGGCACAAACTTTGCAGGAGGGTGTGCCCTGCCCTGTTTGCGGGGCAACGGAGCATCCCCACCCTGCACTGTTGAGCAATGACGTGCCTACGGAAGAAGCGGTTAAGGAAAGCAAGAAAATTTATGAAAAGGCGAAAGGGAAAGAAGACAGGATTAGAGGGCAACTTGAAAGTGCCAAGGTTGCCAAGGAAGAGGCCTTGCAAAAATATTTGTCGGCGGTGAGTGAATTTTATCAGGAAAATTTTGAAGGTAAAGATTTGGCAACCATAGACAAGCGGGTGACGGAGGACGGCACAAACACATCCTTACGCTTGAAGGAACTGGAACGGCAGGAAAAGGACAAGGAAAAAGAATTGGGAATGTTGCCTAATGAAAGTGTGGAGCAGTACCAAAATAGAATTCAGGAAAAAGCATTAAAGTCAGGTCAGGAAGCGGCGGCTGTTGACGGGGCGATCAAGAACTTGCAAGAAGAAATTGCCAAATTGGGCAGGACGGAAAATGCGGACGACTTGCGGAAAAAATCTGCGGAAAATCTTCGGGCTTTGAATGCGGTGAAGGAGCAGGCGGATATTGTAAAACAAAGACAAACATTAAATGAGGCCAGTGCCAAGAGCATCAAGGATAAGGAAGCCGCTATGGAAAAGATTGAGGCGAAGCGTCAGGAAATAGACAATTTGTACCGCACATTGAGCGGTAATCTGAACACCGCCTCTGCGTCAAAACTCAGTTTTGAAACCTATATGCAACAGGCCTATTTTGACAGAATTTTGGCTTATGCCAATAACCGTCTTTTGAAAATTTCCCATGCCCGTTATTCCCTGGTACGCAAGGATGACAGCGATTCCAAGGGCAATGCCAAGGTGGGGCTGGATTTGAATGTACATGATATTCATCACAGCGGAATGGAACGGAGCGCCAATTCATTAAGCGGCGGCGAAACCTTTATGGCATCATTGGCCATGGCGTTGGGAATGGCGGACGAGGTACAGGCAAGTGCCGGCGGCATCAATATTGAAACCATGTTCATTGATGAGGGCTTCGGCTCACTGTCAAAAGATTTTTTGAATACCACCGTGGATGTGCTGGACACATTGGCGGACAATCAGCATTTGGTGGGAATTATTTCCCATATAGAAGAACTGAAAGAACGGATAGACCAGCAGATTGTGGTAACACGTAACGAAAAAGGATATTCAAAAATAGCGGTAGAAATTTAATTTTTGAAAAAAATATTGGCTCTTCATCAGTTTAAGTGGGTAAAAAACTAAAAAAACAATAGAAAACCATATTGGTCCTGCTATACTTGTAATAACCAGAAAACAAGAAAGTAGAGGTAGCCAATATGGTTAAGACAAGTATATTCAAAAAAATAG
>JAZLLX010000098.1:0-4522 GCA_045598345.1 Acidaminococcaceae bacterium
CTCGTAAGAGCTCATATACGATGCATTGACCATCCGAAATGGAAAATCTTGCATCACCCCAAATTAACCTGCCGACTCGGGATTGACTCTCGATGAAGCAGAAATGTCTAACTTGAATGCTACTTTTTGTAGCGGAATCATGATTGGATTTTACACTTGTTGTATATTTGGTTTGTTGTTATTTATTTTTCTCGATTAGCGCACGAGAATCTTCTGGCTCTTCATGCCGGTGCGCTTTACATAGATGCCAGGGGCAAGTCCCATCTCGGCGTCAACCATGCGGCCGTTAAGGTCGTAATATACAGGGGTTGCTGTATCCTCTACGTCGATGTCGTCAACTGCGGTCACGATCTTCTGGTAGTGGTGGCTCACGTTCTGGAGGCTATGGTAGGTGGGAGTCAAACCAGTCTCAGGAAGGTAAACTGCCTTTACAAAGATTGTGAGTGTGAGTGTGCCGTTAACGCCTGCATTCTCATCGTAGCACAAACCAGCGGTGTAGATCATCGGGTTAGTGTTCACCAGCTTGAATGCCTCGTAGTGGTTAGCAATGCCAGTCTCACCAGGGTTGTTGTCCTTGTTGCGCTCTACGCGGTAAACGTGGTTGCCAGGGTTGTTGATAGCCTCATAGAGGTAGGGGATGCCCTCGCCGTAGGCGTTGTCCTCTGCATCGGTGATGGGATAAGTGCGCTGCATGTTGTGCTGGAAAGCAAGCACCTCATAGTGGTCAACATACTCCTCGTCGCTTGTCACGTCAAATTCTACGGGAACTACGATGTGCTGCTTCAGCATGCCGTCCTTCTCAACGATAGCCTTGATCATCGCACGGCCTATGGTGTTGTTCTCGTGAATGTCGCCGGTGTTGTCGATTTCAACCTGCAAGGTCCTGTCAACGAGTTCGCCCTCGCTCATCACTGCTGTGCGGCGTGTACCGCCATCGGTAACCCAAGGGTTGCTGCCAGGAACCTCGCCCACAAGAGCGGCTGCCTTGTTCACGCCCTGTGCCCTCTGGGGAGTCTCTGATATGTTGTAATGGAATGGACGATCTTGTGCTGTTGCCAAAATGCTGATCAAACCCAATGCCAAAACTGATAATGCTTTCATAACTTCTAAATTTGTGTCTCATGCGAGACTGGTGAATGTTTATTTTCCTTTTATAAATGTGCCGTTTTGGGTAATGCAACCGGGCGGCGTTGTTTTTGTTTCTGGTGCAAAATTACATCTCTTTTCCCCGCCTTGAGGGACGTCACGTAAAAACATCTGGTACGCTCACAACAAACAGGCACGTTTTATACCAAATTTCCCCTTTTTTACGCAAAATACCCCCAAAAACGGCCTTTTTTCCGATTTTTAGACACGGTTTTTGGACATTCAAGCAAAAAAAACTCCAATTTTTTCTCCGAAAAATCACACCCATCAGGACGCTTTGCTAGCAAAAAAACCACAAAAAATGGGTGCAACCGCTCGGCAAAAGTTTTGTGCGGAGACTGCACAAATTTCCCCCAAAAGGAAATTGCTGGGTAGGTGTGAATTTCAGCGCAGGGGAAAAAGTTTTCGTTTTCATTTTCTTTTTCGTTAAAAAATGACTACCTTTGTAGTCGCAATGAAAAGTTGCTCTCGTAGTTCAATGGATAGAATAGCGCTCTCCTAAAGCGTAGATCCGGGTTCGATTCCCGGCGAGAGTACAAAAATACATTACTTAATTGCTTGATATATTGCGTTTTGGTTGTTGTGTTTTTGCTTGCGGGGGTCACGCGGGGGTCACAAAGCAACACAACCTTGTTTTTTTCGCAATTTCGTGTTTTCTTTCGGTATATACTTTTTCGCATTAAAAAAGGCGATTGTTTCACAACAACCACCCCTTATTAAACCAAACAAATAAAACTTTATCACATAAATTGAAACATGTGTTTATAACATAGACACATCCCATTTTACAGGCTTCCAATTTGGAATGTCCCACATTGGAACATAAGCCAATAAGCCATTAATCTGCTTGCGGGTGTCTTTAATTGTACTTTCAGTATTTAACAACAATTCCATATCTACATTATCTTCTTGTAGTTGCTTGTAAAGTTGCTTTTGTGATAATAGCAGATATTCCGACCTATCAAGCAACAGGGTGTTTAACTCTATCAATTTTCCAACAAGTTCGTTTATTTCTCTTGTTCCGTTGTTGATAGCATTAATCCTGACCGTGTAGTTTTTTTCTTCCATATCGGTATAAATTAAAAAAAATCGTGGTTTAGGTCTGCTCGGCTTATCTAATGCCGTGGGGTTGTTTCCGTCCCCAAACCATGCCACGAAATTTGTATTTTTCCCGCTTGCCACACCCACAGGGGGCGGGGCAATAGATAATTTAGCACTGCAAAGGTAGTGAATTATTTTTACTTTGCAATAGTCTTGCGGGTCTTTTTCGTGGTTTCAGCAAATAGTTGCAGTTGCTCTGGCTGTCGTTCTTTGGCGGGTAGTGCTTGTATCATAAGCACTACACAATAGCCTGTATCGCCCAAAATAAAACGTATCTCATTTTCGCTTTCATGAGTGACTTTGCCACGTTTCAACAACTCGTTTATTAGTTCAATATCGCTACAAGTGGCAATCTTTGTTTTGCTCATATTCTTGTTGTTTTATTTCCAATCCCAAACCCATGACAAAAGCGGTCACACCTGCTTTAATATTTACTATATCTTCTCTAATCTTATAATGCGCCTTCGCCCTATCCATGCCACTACTACACTTGAAAAGGTTCTCAAAATCTTTTTCCAAATTGTTCACAAGTTCTTGCATGGCGGTGTGGCACTCTACTACATACTTTGCTAAATTATCGTTGTGCATAGTCCAACATTGAGTTATAAGCGTTATTAATTGCGTTGTCAAGTTCTTGCGCCAAAGGTGTGGCATTTAACAGGCTATTGGTATCGGCTCTATAAATTGCCCTTATCCTTTGACGCAATCTCTTCTTTTGGTCTTTACTCAACCCTGTAAGGTTGATTTTGTCTAATACTGAATTTAACCCGAATTTTTCTACCAACAACAGGACACAAACATTATCCCATTGCTTGGGGGTCTTAATGTTACTTGGCACAAATTCCATGCTTGCTAATTTTTTGATTTTATTATATTCTTGTTTCCACATATCCACCAAACCACACAACACAACAGGGTCACAAAGTTCTTGGGCGGTCACTCGCTTTCGGTTTAGGTATCTAGGCAAATGCGACAACAAACGCAACTCATAACGCATAACATTTGCCACTTGCACCCACTCAACAGGCGGGGTGGTGTGGTGCGCTTTGCTTTCTTTGTGCTTATCATAGAAAACCATGCTTTTCTCACTCTGCTCAAAATATAGACTGTTCTTGATAATTCCCCGCCTGTATCGAGGCATTTCGTCTAGTACACCGCAATATTCCTGTACATTACCCGCCACAGGAAAACACCCGCCAACATCAACCCGCTTTAATTGCCCATTGCACACAGGCAAATTTAATGCGGTTTCAATTTCTGCAAATGCTTTGCGTATATCAGTGCAAGTAATCAAGTTGTAGTTGTTGCCGTTGATAAACTTTGACAAACTACCACCAATTATTAGACGGTCTTTGTAGGTGTCAATTTTGAGGTTTCGTAACTCGACAGACAATTTAAATTCATTGTCCCGCCCTGTGCGAATATGACTAAACCGCAAACCATTGTTTTTTACAATTTCTCTTCTTATATCGTCACACCCACATTGCCACATCGCTAACTCTATTCTTATAGTGTCTATCATGCTACATTCTCGCTAACTGCACAGGGCGCAAAATCTGCACCATTTTCCAACTTATTATAACGTTCGGAAAATGCCAAATTTCGCCATTTTTGTAACTTTTGGAAAAAGAGCATTTTTTGCGCTTTTTCCAATCTTTTGCAACTTTTGGAAAAGGAGCATTTTTTGCGCTTTTGTCAATATAATTCTGCATTGCTAGCAATCTTATTAGAAAGCATAAAACTTACAATATCCTGTTTTAAAAAAAAAGCAAGTTTGTGACTTGGCTTGTAGTAAGGAATTTGGTGTGTTGACATCAACCTATACAAATGCGCCTTTGATATACGCATCATTTTAGCAGCTTCTTGTGTGGTTAAAATTTCATTATCCATAACTATATAAAACTGATTAATTAATATTTTTCGTTTGCAAATGTATGCTATAAATATATATATTACAAACGCATTAACATAATGAAACACAGGATTTTACAAATTTGTTTACAAATTATTTTGATTAAGTCTTTATTTAGATTGTATTATATAATTGCTTATATTTCATTATATAGCGGTTTTTGGTATTTTAATAATTATAATGCAATAAAGTGCAAATTTTCAACAAGTTACATTTAACTATACTTAACAGGTCGGTGTTGATGCTGACAGGAAACTGGCGGGTGTTACTCTCTCTCATGGAGCCACACCCCACAGGTTCCCGCCCTGTGGCTCCCTGTCCCTGTCGGTGGGGCGATTACCCATTACCACAGGTTCCCGCCCT
>JAZLLX010000099.1:0-21796 GCA_045598345.1 Acidaminococcaceae bacterium
GTAATGGTAGCACAAGTGACTCTGGATCATTTAGTCTAGGTTCGAGTCCTGGTTCGGGAGCCACATGGCGCTATGGTCAAGCGGCTAAGACGCTGCCCTCTCAAGGCGGAATCAGGGGTTCGATTCCCCTTAGCGCTACCATCGAATGGGCACATTTTGCAGATGATGCAGAAAGCCCGAATAACCACGCAGCAATGCGTGGTTATTTTTATGCTCCATTGGTTGACAAAGTCGTACGGCTTGATTTATAATGTATGTGAAATAATTTAGCCGTTCGGCATAATTTAAGGAGAGAAGATGAAAATTGCAACTGTAAAAGAATTTGGGAATATTATCAGGAACAAAAGAAAATCCCTTGGTTATACTCAGGCCTACGTGGCTTCTGTAAGTGGTTTGAGCATCAGTTTTATCTCTGACTTGGAAAGAGGGAAGCAGACCATTGAATTGGGCAAGGCAATGCTTTTGACAAGTTTGCTGGGTATGGATGTGCTTTTGAACGATAGGAGTAACAGATGACTGGCACATTGAAAGTTCGTCTGGAGATTAAAGGTAAATTTGTTGAATTAGGGAAACTGCTATGTGAGGGAGCCAATAAGGCAAGATTTGTTTATAATGATAAATATCTTGCTCAGGTATATGCTGTTCCTATATCCGTAAATTTACCTTTGCAGGAAGAACCGTTTTCTTATGAAAAAACAGAAATATATTTTGAGGGACTGTTGCCGGAGGGATTTACCAGAAGGTCTGTCGCCCAATGGCTGAAGGTCAATGAGGATGATTATTTGGAAATATTGCAAGGGCTTGGGGCGGAGTGTCTTGGAGCAGTACAGGTCATTGACAAGGATTACAAAGAAGCAAGCCATTATGAAAAATTGTCAGTTACTGAAGTTAAAAAGTTAGCCAAAGAAGGTGTGACCAAAACTGCATCACTGATGATGGAAACCCATTTATCTCTGGCAGGAGCATCCGGCAAGACAGGACTCTATTATGATGGCAAGAAGTGGTATCTTCCCAAAGGACTGGCAGCAAGCACTCATATTGTGAAACAAAGTCATGTACGGTTGAAACATATTGTTGCCAACGAGCAACTTTGTTTGCTGACCGCAAAAAAATTGGGAATCAAAACAGTGGATAGTTTTATCCTTAACTTAGGTGAAGGGACAGAAGGGGACATCCTTTTCGCAACTAAACGTTATGACAGGTCTGTGGATAATACAAAACAGATATTTGACGGTCTGCCCTGCCCGTTGAGATTGCATCAGGAGGACTTTGCCCAGGCATTGGGGATTGATTCAAAAAATAAATATGAACAGGACAATGATTCTTACCTGCCAAAATTATTCAGTTTATTGAGGGCAGTATCAAGCAATCCTTTGGAAGATATTCAGGAACTGTGGAAACGTATTATCTTCAACTACATAGTAGGAAATAACGATGGTCATATTAAAAATTATTCACTGTTGTATAGTGATGACCTGAAGAGTATAAGGTTGGCTCCGGCTTATGACATTATCAGCACAACAGTTTATGAGCAAGGTTCTAAAAACTTATCAATGGCTTTCGGAAGTGAAAGCAGGATAGACAAGGTTTCTATGGATGATATTCTTCAGGCCGCACAGGAAGCGGGAATAGGTAAAGTTTTCGCAAAGAATATGTTTGAAACGATGAAAGAAAATTTTGCCAAAGCATTGCGTGAATCCGCATTGGAGTTGCAACAAGAAGGGTTTAGCGAGGTAAAATCATTATCAGGAAAAATATTAAAAACTGGTGGTATTGCATACTGGGATTAAGAATTTCTATTTCTCAAAATTAAAAAAAACTCATTTTTGAGAAATAGAATATAGCATTAAATAGGGTGTGAATAAAATCAATGCTTGTTTTTCAAATAAAAGTTTGTTGTAACCTATTTTAGAAATTTGCGGTAAAACGCATTTTTCTAAAATAGGAGATGCGAAAAATGATTAAAAGGGAACGCTATTTGCAGGAGTTGGTTCATGCAATGGGAAATGGATATGTGAAGATTATTACCGGTGTCAGGCGATGCGGCAAGAGTTATTTGCTTAACACTATTTTTTATGATTACCTCATT
This sequence comes from Acidaminococcaceae bacterium, assembly GCA_045598345.1. GTDB lineage: Bacteria > Bacillota > Negativicutes > Acidaminococcales > Acidaminococcaceae > Phascolarctobacterium_B. Next base: position 2,090 of record JAZLLX010000099.1, read on the forward strand.
TCCCAAGGTATTGATGAAAAACATATTATTAAGTTTGCTTTTGACTCTGCACAGGATTTAGCCAAAATGGGAGAAAACCCGTTACAACTGGCGAAGGAAAAACGCTTGGCAGACCCTGTGAAATTTATGAACTATTTGCAGAGCAAAATCCAGGACAAAGGAATTTATTATTTGTTGTTGGATGAGGTGCAGGAACTGTCTGCCTTTGAAACAGTTCTCAATGCCTGTCTGAGAATGGACAATTTAGATGTTTTTGTTACCGGCAGCAATGCCAAATTTTTGTCCAAAGATATTGTCACGGAATTTGCCGGAAGGGGAGATCAAATTTTTATGCAACCCCTTTCATTTGCTGAGTTTATGACCCAGTATGACGGGAATAAATATGATGGACTGACTGAATATATGCTATACGGCGGTTTGCCCTTGATAGTGCTGGAACGGGATGAAAAAAAGAAAAAAACATTGTTGGCGGCATTGTTCAAGGAAATTTATTTTAGAGACATTCAGCAACGGAATAATGTGCGTCACGGTGACGATTTGCAAGATATTCTGGATGTGATTTCTTCTTCTGTAGGTTCGTTTTCCAACCCTGAGAAAATAACGAATACATTAAGGAGCAAAAAAAAATCGGATGTTTCCAATCCAACCGTTAGGAAATATATTGATTATTTGGAAGATTGCTTTTTAGTGTCCGGCTGTACCCAATATGATATTAAGGGAAGAAAGTATATTGGCACCGCCAAAAAATATTATCTGTGTGATATGGGATTGCGGAATGTCCGCTTGAATTTCCGACAGTTTGAGCAAACCCATATAATGGAAAATGTAATTTATAATGAACTGGTGGGCAGGGGATACAGCATAGATGCGGGCATAGTTGAAATATATGGAAAAAACGACAAGGGTTCCAGTGTACGAAAAAAAGTGGAGGTAGATTTTGTTTGCAATAACGGTACGGAAAGAATATATTTGCAATCTGCTTTCAGCATTCCTGATGAAGAAAAGCGTCAGCAGGAGATAAGGCCATATCGGCATATTGAAGATTCCTTCAGAAAAGTTGTGATTACCAAAGATTTGATTCCGACTTACTATGATGAAGAGGGAATTTTACATATGAGCATTTGTGATTTTCTTTTAAATCCGAATGCTTTGCATTAGAAATAACTAAAAGAAGCAAACAGTATTAGCACTATCACCTTAAGACATATTTTGCAGATGATGCAGAAAGCCCGAACAGCCACGCAGCAATGCGTGGTTATTTTTATGAATATTGATTTTTGATTTCAAAAAATAATATTTATAATAATTGACATTTTCATAAAATTAGTACATAATTATATACATTATTTTGGAGGGAAGATGGCAAGAAAATTATTACCGCAGGTAGAAACAAAATTAAAAACAATGGGACAGCAGATAAAACTGGCACGCTTAAGGCGAAAACTGTCTTTAGAATTAGTGGCAGAACGGGCAGGCGTGAGCCGTGCATCTGTCTATGGGGTTGAACGGGGGTTGCCTTCCATAGCCATTGGCATTTATGCTACAGTACTGGCGGCATTAAATGGATTGGACAACGATTTGCTGTTGGTTGCCAAAGATGACGTTTTGGGCAGGCAGTTGCAGGATATGCAACTTTTGACGGCAAAGCGTGCTCCGAAACAGAAGAGGAAAGAACAATGAGCAAAGAGATTTTTGTCTATGAAAACTGGCAACATGATGAACCTGTATTAGTCGGGACATTGTATGTGGATGCCAATAACGGTAAAGAAGTTTTTTCGTTTGAATATGACAGACAATGGCTAAAACGTCACATAAATCTGGTATATGACCCAGATTTGCAGTTATATGAAGGCAGACAGTATCTGAACAACAAACCGCTTTTCGGATGCTTTGCGGATTCTTCGCCTGACCGTTGGGGCAGAATGTTAATGCAAAGGCGTGAAAGTATTTATGCAAAAAAAGAAAGCAGGCATCCCAGAAAACTGTTGGAAAGCGATTTCCTGTTAGGTGTTTATGATGCGGCCAGGATTGGTTCGCTACGGTTTAAAGATTACCCTGAAGGCAAATTTTTGGCAAATGACGCAAAACTGGCCACACCGCCCTGGGTGGCATTACGAAAATTGGAACAGGCATCCCTGACTTTTGAAAATGGTGATTTAAGTGCAGAAAATCAATGGCTGGATATGCTTGTTGCCCCTGGTTCTTCTTTGGGCGGGGCAAGACCGAAGGCAGTAGTGCAGGATGAAAAAGGTAATTTGTGGATTGCCAAATTCCCGTCCAAACATGATGAATATGACATGGGAGCATGGGAAATGGTGGTGCATGATTTGGCACTACAAGCCGGTCTGGATGTGCCGGAAGCAAGATTGGAAAAATTTTCAGAAAAGGGCTCAATATTTTTGGTGCGGCGGTTTGACAGGGAACATAACAAGCGTTTGCATTTTGCCTCTGCCATGACGGTACTGGGAAAGACCGATGGTGACAACAGTGCAAGTTATCTTGATTTGGCAAAATTCATAACCTCTTTTGGCAGTAAAACAAAAGAAGATTTAATTGAATTATGGAAGCGGATTGCGTTTAATATGCTTGTAAGCAATACAGATGACCATTTGAGAAACCACGGATTTCTGCTGTCTGAAAAAGGATGGTATCTGTCGCCTGTGTTTGATGTTAACCCCGTGCCTTATGGTGATAATCTGAGACTTTTGGTTGACGAAAACAGCAGTTTGATTGATAAAACTTTGCTTTTGGACACTGTTGGTTATTACGGAATGACTGTGAAGCAGGGAAAAAACATATTACTGAAGATGGGTAAAACGGTACACGATAATTGGAAACAAACAGCGAAAAAATACGGGATTAGCAGAAATTCCATTTTGTATATGGAACCGGCATTTAACAGATGGAACGAATAGCATTTCTCTAAAATTGGTTGAGCGATAGAAAAAAATGTTGACTACAAACCATAAATGCTGTATAATCACAAATGTGAAAAATAAATTTTCTACATTGGGACAAGAGGTGAAACTATGATTGATTTGATGGGATATATACGAAACAACTATAAATCGGCAGCACCGATTTTTATAAGTGAACTTAAGGGGACAGGTCTTACAGAAAGTAATATTCGTAAGCAGATGGAGCGTCTGGCTTACAAAGGCGAACTGAAAAGGTTTGATACAGGTGTTTATTATATGCCTGACTATTCTGTATTTAAGTCCGGCGTTGGACCTTTATGCGAAACAGTGTTGGAAAAGAAGTATTTTTTTGATGGAACTGGGCGTTGCGGTTATCGTGGAGGTATGCAGTTTTACAATGATATGAATTTGACAACACAGGTTAGTAATGTTTATGAGATTGTCAGTAATTATGCTACTACCGCAATGAGAAAAAAAATAGTTAAAGGTATGCAGGTAATAATTCGCAAACCTAAAGCAAGGATTACGGAAGATAATTGGAAAATATTACGATTGCTGGATATGCTTCAGGATTTGTATCCTGTTGAAGAGAGTGATGATGTGTTGAGGATACGGGTTATGAAGTACTTAAAGGATGGACATATTACATTTGCGAAACTCAAACCTTATCTTGAATTTTACCCTGATTGCATTTATAAAAATTTGTATAAGGCAGGTGTTTTAGGTGAAGTTGTTGCATAATGATAAGAAATTATTTGCTCAAGCATTGAGCATTTGCCGTGACGATACGTTCTTATCAATTAGTAATGAGTAATTATGGTAGGATGTTCCGGTGATTAGATGAAATTACCCCTTCCTTTTGGGAGGGGAGGGCCGATACCGGAACGTGGACCGGCGGGGTGAGCGATTAGGTAGTAACAAGTTCTCTGCGTAATCCGCACCCCCAGTCGCCTTTCTATGTTCCTTCAGGCGACAGCCCCCGCAAGGGCGGGGGCTATTTGTGTTCCTGTAATCCTATATAATCACAGGAACTTTTTACTATATTTGCTCCTTATTCTTTGTTTTTTGACATTTATTCTTCAGTCGTAGAGAGCGACCCACCCCGTCTTGCCCTTCTGTGTTCTTTTGGGCAATCCACCCCGCCCACGCCTGGGCGGGAAAAAAGTTCGCATTATGCGGACTATCCTAACACCTAATACCTAATACCTAATACCTAATACCTGACACCTGACACCTGAATTCTAATCACAGGAACTTTTTACCATCATTCTGCATTCTTAATTCCTAATTCCTAATTAGTTATCAATCCTCAGTCGCCCACCGAATAAACTTATCGGCGACAGCCCCTTCACCAAGGGGCCTTAAGTTCGCTTTGTGCTGACTTTCCCTGAATCCTAATTACTAAATGCTTTGCCTTTTTCCCATTTCCAGCGCCAAAACACCTAAAATTTTGAAATGTATTGAATACGTGTTGAAATTTTTGTTGTTTTGGCAATGCGTTTGTGATTTTTTGGATGTGTTAGGAAATATGACTTGAGATTTTGAAAAGCTGATTTAATATTAGGTCAGTTTTTTCTAATCTCAAGTCAGTTTTCGTTATGAGTTTTTTTGTGAGGCGGGGGCGTGAATCGGTTTGAAAAATTTTAAGGGCCTTATTTGTCCGAATGGAAATTAACATTTTGGTTAAGTTAGAGGGGGATTTGAGAGGGAATTTAATCACATTTTTATTTTGATGTGAAATTGTATTGACGGTTTTCACAAAAATTCAGTTTTATTTGTTGCAGAATTTACATTATAATGGTATAATAACTAAAAAAATAATTCAATCAGTGTGTGTATTTGTGCGACAAGGCGCTTTTTGTGGCTTGTTGTATAATGTTTTTGCTATGAAAAAACGGCTTTTTTCTATTCCGGATGCTAATAGCAGGGATAATGGTTCCGGCGAATATAATATACGCCTTATTAACCGGGCTTTTTTGGCGTGTATGCAGAAACACCCGGAGTGGTTTTTTGATGATTTTCAAATAGAAACCGCCTATGGCTGCCCCGGTTCCTGCATTTGGAACGGTAACCGCTCCATGGGAACGATTGATGAATTTGACGAGGGATGGGCTGATGCGGTGCTGGGCATGTATGCCCACTATGGCATTAAGTACAGGGTTACTTTTACTAATTTTCTTTTGAAACCGGAACATTTGCGGGACAAGATGGGTAATGCGGTGGCGGTGGCTATCAGCAAGTTTGGTGGCGGTTATGTGATGGTCAGCACCAATTTGATGGCGAACTATATGAAACGCTATCCCAAACTGAATTTGAATTGGAGCACCACTACGGATTTTGGCAAGGATGTGCCAAGCCAGATAAAAAAGATTAATGAACTGTCGGCAAAAAATTTAGTGGTTGTGCCTTATGAGTTTAACAACAGGCCGGAGTTGCAACAGTTTGAACATCCTGAAAATTTGGAAGTTTTTGTCAATGAACCCTGTATAGATAATTGCCCTTACAGGAGAGAACATTGGCGGGCGGTTAATGAAGTGATATTAAGCCGCAAAGAAATAACGCAGGTGGAAGTGGCGAAGATGAGTTGCCGTTTCCCGGAACATTATGTTAACGAAAAACCCCTTAAACACACTATTTTGCGGGAACAGTTGGGGGATTATGATGCTTTGGGCATCAGGCATTTTAAGGTTAGCGGCAGGTTGCATCCTGATGTGGTTATGGAGACCTATCTGGAACACTTTGTGCGGCGGGGCAAGGAAGAACAGGTTAGAGATTATGTTTCTTATACATTATAAAAACTGGTAGAGGTGATGTAAAGTGAAGGATTGGCAGGACAGCAAATATTTTACAACCAAAGGAAAAGAAACCAGTAACACGGTCAAGAATAAGGTTCTGACAGCATCGGTGCTGGCGGGTATTTTTGCTATGGGCGGAATCTTCGCTCCTAATGAAGTTTGTTATGGTGCTGATGTTACTTGGAGAAGTTCTATTTCCTCTGGGAAATATAGTGGCTCTTGGACTGATATAGACGGCAATTTGAAATGTCAGGGCGGAAATAATTTTACGGTCAAGGGAGTAGTTACCGGAAATATCAGTGTTGACAGATATTACAAGTGGGGATGGGAATCAAACCTTATGCTTGCACCTAACGGCTGTCAAGGAACAATAACGCTTTGTAACAGCGACTCAAGGGATAGTGTTAAGGTGGTTTTTAATCGTGCTACAGTGGGTGGCAGTAATGCAGTAGGGTTGGCTAATCAAGGAATTTTGACTTGTAATATTACGACCAGCGGTACAGCCAATTATACCAGTGCGTATTTTCAAGTTAATACTATAATCCCTGATGGTGCTACAGTTTTTGATAACACTGGTGCTCTTATTCCTAAAAAAACTATTAAGGTGCATAATCTTTATTTGCAAAGCACGATGAAAGCGGATGCAAGTTCTTTTTTACGGAAGAGCGGAAATATCAGCAATACGGGAACTTTGACTTTGATAGGGGGCGAGTTCACCTCCAACCTCACCGGTGCCGGCACGCTTATCATTGATACAGGGAAAAGTGTTACCATGAGTTACCGGGTGGACAACAAAATCCAACTTAAGGATGATGCCACTCTGACGATTAATGCCAGCAATATAAATCATGAGGAAGGCATTTTTGCCAGTGGGACAGGCAGTAAAGTGATTTTGAATGGGGGGACTCTTGCCAAACAAATTGCGGGCAGTGCTGCCCTTGATATTACAGGTACGGTAACTGCCCCCCTTTCACTTTTCAACACACCCGAAACAATGGGGGATTGGACGGTAACAAGTGCCGGCAATTTCATCCTGACGGATGGTACTTTGACTAAAACTATTGTCAATAGTGGAACTGTAACATTAAAAGGCGCTACTTTGGGGAATGCAACTGCTGTTACCAGCGGTACTTTGGCAGTGGCTGCGGATACAACCTTCAGTGCAAATTATCTTTTGGGTGATACCAATAGGATTGACAGCGGGGCAGTGCTGACATTGACGGACGGCACTATCAGTAAGGGTATTGTTGACAGTAAAGGTCAGTTGGTGATTGGCGGTAATGTGGATATCAATAACAAAACAATATTGATTTCCCACAATGCTTTGCCGGCAGCACAGGAGGCAAATTATTACGATATTACGGTGGCGGACGGGGCGACATTCACAGTGAATTCCACCAATGCCACAAGTGGGGAGATAACGGGGAAAATCCTTAACAACAGTGAAGGGACGATTTCTGTTGAAAAAGCGGATGTTTTGAGTGGAACAAGCAATATTCATAACTTGGGCAATTTGTATATCAAAGAAGGGAATTTGACCCGTTCTATTACCGGTGATGATGCAGGTGTGTTGCAGTTTGGTACTGGTACGGCAAACAAAACGGTTACGGTTCAAAATAATGTGGTACACGATTTTGAAGTGATGAACAAAACCACTTTGAAGATTGGTGCAGGCATGATTCAAGGTGATGTTACTTTGAATTCAACAAATACGACCATGATAATTAATGCCTCTGGCACTATGGATAAGACCATTAAGGGCGAAGGTGGTACTATTACTGTTGATAGTGATATGAAACTGGGAAAGAATGCCCATTTGGAAAATACAGATACAACAATAACTATCAACAAAAAAGTTAGTATGGTGGAACGTGATTATGATAGCAGTGTACAAAGTGCACAAATTTATTCTTTGACTATGACGGAAAATGGATATTTGGATATTGCGGATTATGCGGCAGAACATTTGAACATCTATAATTTTATAGGCGGTTCCAGCAATGCAAAACTCTATCTTGATATGGTGGAGGATTATGATGACTATTCCGTCAAGATGGATACCATTTCCGCTGAAAATATTTCGGGTACTCATATAACCATAGACGGCATTAATGTTGCTTATGAGTTGCTTGACCATGACGATTCCAAACCCTTATTTTCCAATACTATTAAGGCTGCGGGATTGGCAAAATTTGATTTGGATGTTTTAGAACATTTGGATTTGGATGAAACCGGCGATTCCGGCAGTGCCCTAATGGTTTATGGGGGTTATATTTTTGAGTTCAAGCGGGCAAAGGTTACTCCTGAGGGCAAGGTTATTTCTTTGCTCACAAATACTGAAATTGCCACTAATGACTATATGAATGCTAAAAAAGCGGATGGCAGTTTCCAAAAAGCATTGGAGGCGGTAAAGCCGGAGAGCGGGGAGCAGGGTGTATTCTTTATAGAAAAGCGGAAAGGTTATGATTTAAGGGAAGTTATTCAGGCAAAGGTTGTCAGACCGGACGATACCAGTACGGCAACTTTTGATACGGGCAGAGTCCGCTCTTACCAGTTCTTTGGCGATATGCTGAATATGGGGGAAATGAATGTTAATACTACTGCCGTTGCGGATAAATTTTTTGGCCTGACATCAATCAATTACCAGTTAGGTGGCGGTGATTTAGGTATTCTGACAAGGCAAGGTCAGCAAAGTTTTGAGGCATTTCAAGATGGCGGTGTACTTGGTGGTTCGCCTAACCGTACCTTTACTTTGGGCGGCAGGAACAGTTCATTTTTAGGGGCGCAAAAGGCGGGTGTGACCATTCAGGAAGGGGATACCCTGCGGTTCAGCAATTTCTCCATGATTGACGATTTTCAAAATGGTATTTTTGCAGTTAATGACGGCACTTTTGAATTTATCAAGGGTAACACGCTTTTTAGTGCCAGTATTGTGGATAGTGCATCTAAATCTTCCCCTGCTGCAACTGTGGCTACAAAAGGAACTTTATTAGTCAATGGTGCCAATGTGGTTTTGGGGGACTATGGTCATAAGATTGATATTGAGGAAATAAGTATTATTGGGGTTAATGTGCATGGGGCGAAACCGACACCTGCTGACCCGACAAAGACGGTTTATGTTGACCAGTATATAGGTCTGTTTGATTTTAGTGAATATATTGAAGTTATGGAAACTTCACAAAAAAACTACTATATAGGTTTGATTAGTAACACGATTAAAGCACAATATGGTGGAAACCCGCCGACTGGAAAGACGGAAGCAGAGTTTCAAGAGATGCTAACACTCTGTTTCACGCCGAATTCTTTATTAAATGCTACTCAAATAACAACCAAAAATACTTATAAAGAACAGTTGCGTTTGAATGACATTTTACAAAAAGATTTGGGAACAATCAGAATGAAGATTGACCAAGAAATAAGCACTACCGAAGCATACCCTGTGTTTATCAACCAAAACAAGTTGGAGATTGCGGAAGGCAGTTTGACTGCCAATGCCGGCCAGTTAAAGATTTCTGACAAGATATATAATGGTGATACTTTGGTGCTTACGGGTGGCGAATTGAAAGCAAAAGTTACCAATTATACCAATACAGAAGTAACTCCAAATCAACCGGTTATTGGCACGGTTTGCATTGGGGACGGGTCTGCGGCTCAACAAATAGTGAATTTTGATAATACGACTACCATAGAAAATAACATTCTTTATGTCAATACCAATGGCAATTTACGAACAGAACCGGCATCACTACCGCATATAGGCGATTATTCTGTGGCAACTATGAACGAAGGTGTTTTGCGGTTGCAGGGCGGGAACGAGAGTACATATAAAACTTTGGCGGCAGACCAAATTATCACCGGCGGCGGCAAAATTGAGATTGGAGGTTTCATCCAGTCCAAAGCACAACTTACAAATAATGTGGATGTGCTTGCCGGTTGGGCATTGAAAATTCAGCCGGAACTGTTGTTGTCCCAATTAACAAGTTTGCAGAATAATTCTGAATTGATTTTGTACAAAGAGGCAACTCTTCCAGAGACAACTTCTCCCGAGGGAATTTTCAACAGCAGGGTTACAGGTAATGGCGGTACGGTGAAATTGGAAAGTAAGATTGGCTGGGGACCGCAGGCGGATATTTATTCCAACGGTACGGTCAATTTGTGGATTCCCAAAGAGGGGCATTTGAATTTGGTAAATGGTACGGCAGAGAATTTTGTTGTGTCAGGCCATTTCAAAGCAGGCACGCCGGAAATAAACGGAACATATAAATGGGAAAATGCCGGTCATGCCAGTATTGATGTTATCAACAACAGCAGTATGGACTTGCTCACCGTCAAGGGCGGTGCGGAAGGCAAACTGATTATTGATGAAGTCAAAATGGCCGGGGAACTTATGCCGGATGTGAACGACATGAATATTGCCAGTGTGGGGAATAAACTGTTCTTCCCCTTGGATATTCAGGGGGATAATACATTGCAGATAGCAGGCATAAATAGTAGTACGGACAGCAATAAGGTCAATAGGGTGGTGGCAGTTTTGGATAATTATTACTACACATTTGACCAGGTAATAGTGCATAAGGACGCTGATTTAAGTGATGAAGTTGATGCCACATTAAATTATTTTAATTTTGCCAACCCTGGGGAAGATGGGGAATTTATTGACCCGGCAACATTGGCAGAAACTTATTATTTTGATATAGCCCTGGCAAAGGCACAAAGCACGGGACAACCGGTTCAGGGAATTATGGTTACCAAGGGAACCGGTTTTAACCTGCGGCAGATTTTGCATAACTACAAGTTGGATTTGCCCGATGGGAACTTTTTGATGGGGGCGGATATTTCCACTTATTCTTTCAGCAAAGACACTATTAACATTGATAAAGTGGAGATTGATACAACGGCAGGTACTGCCCAAATAAACCTTAATACAGGTTCCATTGAGTTGGGTGGCGGTGATTTGGGTATCTTGACACGGAAGAGTAAAACACCTTATGCAGAAGGCGGGCAACTTGGTAGCAGCGATAGTGCCGCAGCAGAAGGTGAAACCCGTTATTTTATGTTTAACGGCAACGGGCATGCTTTCTACGGCGGGCAGTTTGATGGCATAACGGTGCAGGAAGAGGATACATTGGTGTTCAACAACATATCTTTGTTGGATGATTTTAAGAATAGTGTACTGGCAAAGAATGATGGTATATTAGAGTTTAGCGGCGGCAGGACCCAACTTAACGCATCAATAACAGATTCAGGTGGCAGTAACACAAAAGGCACAGTTTTTATCAGTGATGCGGAAGTGGGGCTGGCAGAAAAATCTGCCAACTATAATTTCAAAGGTACATTGGTGAAACCCAATACCACCAATTCCTTTGCTGTAAACAAGGACGGAAAGGTGTATTATGTTCTGCCTGAAGTAGCAAGCACTACGGAAGGGGCGGCTGTTGTTATCAAACAGGCAAACTTGGAAATTGCGGAAAGCGGTTCTTTAACAGCGAAGGCAGACCAGTTGCAGGTATCTTCGGAAATTCGCAATGAAGGACTTTTGGTTATGAATGGCGGAACTCTTGGAAGCAAACTTACAGGTTCTGGTTGTACCTTAATCAATGAAAGTATGTCTATGGGCACTGGCAGTAAAATTTATATCGGGTTTAATGAAATGACTGATGAGGAAGACGGGGATAGTTATGTGCCGCCGGAAATACCAAAGAATCATATTTATGTCGGAGGCAAGAGTATCTTAATGATTAACGCCGCCATAGCAAAGAAAACTGATGAAAATCCTGATGCTGCGGGCATTAAAGGTGTTCATGCGGGTGATGGTGGTGAGCCAAGTATAAAATTTGACGGGGGCAAACTTTACTTAAGCAATCTGACTTCAAAGGGAACATATATAATTTTCTCCGGTGATGGTGTAAAAACAGATGAAGTTTATGTTGCCCCGGAAGAAGTTTTAATAGATGATAAATTCTATAAACTGTTTTTGGCAACGGATTTAGGAGATAATAAATTTGGCTATGAGGCACAGATCAACACCATTGAGGGTGTTTATGGTGATAACGTCACTGTAACTCCTTCCGTGTGGAATGAGATAATGCAAAAGAGTGAAGGTACGAAGGCACATGAGTTTATCAAAAAACTTGTTTCTGTATCTACAACTTCTTCAAGCAGTGTGATGGCGGTGGACGCCCTTAACACTGTTTCCGAAATGACCGGCGTTGCGGCAGTGGACCAAAGCGTGATCAGCATCACTAACTATGCTTTTGCTGAAATGGTGGCAAACAATAATCTTATGGTGCGTCCTGCCAATACATTTAGTCAGCCGCATGCAATGCACACTTCTGCCGCAAGTGACCGGGAACTGAAAATAGATACGGTGGAGCAGGGCAAGGGCGGCGAGGTAATGCCCAAACCCTATGAACTGCCTAAATATGCAAAAAATATTTGGGCAAGTTTGATGCATAACAAGGAACATGTGGACGGGTTGGCTCTGGCAAATCATAAAGCCAATTACACAGCCCAGTATAACGGACTGATTGTGGGTGTGGATTTGTGGGCAAGCCACAAGGCCTACGGCGGTATTGCCCTCAGCAAGACGGATGGTAATATCCGTGGAACGACTGGCGGGGTAGATACCAAGAATGATGCGGATTATTATGGCATTAGTTTCTACAACCGTGTCACTAACGGGAACAGCGCTATCCTGACGGATATTGGTTATACCCGCAGTAAAAATGATATTACCCAGAGGATACCATTAACCGGCGATGAAATTACAGCGGATGCCAAGATTGATACCATTACTGCAGGCGTCCGTTATGAAAAGTCCTTCAGCATTGGCAGAAGCAACTTGATTCCTTTTGTGGGTTTGCGTTATGTGTTTAACCGGAATAACGAATTTACCAACAGTCAGGGCATTACCTATGACCCGGATAACCAGCATCTCTTTATGCCCAGCGTGGGGATTGGTTGGAGCGGTGAATTTGAAATGCCGGGCAGCGCATGGACTTTCAGACCGCATGTGGAAGGCGGTTATGTGTGGAACTTGGGCGACAGACAAACGGAAGAAACAGTTTCCTTCGGCGGAGCAAGCAATACCATCGGTTATGATGTGGGGGATAAGGGCAGTTATTATCTTAACTTTGCGATGGATTTCCGCAGGGACAATGTCACTTTTGGTGTTAATTACCGTTATCAAAAAGGACATGCTGTATGGAACAACAAGTGGAACTTTAATGTGAACTTTGCATTCTGATAAACAAGCCAATAAAAAACTCCACGGCAACGCCGTGGAGTTTTTTATTGGTGGCCCAAGAGGGATTCGAACCCCCGACCTTTTGGTTCGTAGCCAAACGCTCTATCCAGCTGAGCTATTGGGTCGTATTAAGAACGCTAAATATTATATTATATGTATAGAACATTGTCAAGGATTTTGCGTGTTATTTTTCTTGGAGCAACACAAAAAAAGCACAAGGAATATAAGTGCTGTAATGCCGTTTGTCAGTTGCGCGGAACGGAGCCCGAAGAAGACCGCATTCGTATAGTCCCCCCGCAAAAATTCCAAGAAAAATCTGGCACTGCAATAAAGAATGGGATAAAGAAAAAGCGCCCTGCCTTTGGCGTGGTCCGTGGCACGATAGATTAAAAGAACAGCAAAAATTATAAGGTCAATCTGCCCTTCCCAAATTTCCGCAGGCCAAAGGGGACTGCTGCCATAAGTGGAACGGGCCAAAGTGCCAATGGGGTAGAGAATACCAAAGTCACCGCCGGTGGGGGCGCCGAAGGCATCACCGTTCAAAAGATTGGCAATGCGGCCAACTGCCTGCCCCAAAATCAAGGACGGAACTACAATATCCCCGAAAGCAAGAATATCAATTTGATGTTTGCGGCAATAGATAATGCCGGCGATGACACCAAAAATCATTCCCCCCTGAATTGCCATGCCGCCCTGCCAAACATTAAAGATTTCCGTCAGGTGCTGGCTGTAGTAATCCCAGTCAAAGAAGAACACATCCCAAAGGCGGCCGCCCACAATGCCGGCGGCACCCCCATAGATGCCGATATCAATTACATGCTGGTGCCACCGCCCGTCCTGCTTTGCCAAAAAATAGGCAACGCCTGTGGCGAGGCCGATGGACAAAATGGTTATGATTCCGTAGAAACGGATGGGAAAACCAAAAATTGTACAAAGAATCGGATACATAATAAAAGTATTATACCATAATTTGTGGTATAATACTCTTATAAATTTTTGAGGTGTTGGCTATGACTAAACAAATGTATTGGCAACTTTTCAAATCCACCTTCATCATCAGCGCTTTTACAGTGGGGGGAGGTTTTGTAATTATTCCTCTGTTAAAGGCCAAGGTGGTGGATGAGTACCATTGGATTACGGAAGAGGATGCGTTGAATTTGACCGCATTGGGGCAGAGTGCGCCGGGGCTTTTGGCGGTGAATACTGCCATCGGTATCGGTTACCGTATCGGCGGCATCAAGGCGGCTTTGGTGGGGGTGCTGGCAACCGCTTTGCCGCCTCTGATTACTTTGACATTGATAAGTTATGCTTATGATGTTTTTGTCACCAATGTTTATGTGCGGTATGCGTTAAAGGGAATGCAGTGCGGTGCAACGGCTATTTTAATCAATGTGGTATATGACCTGCTGAAAAAGCAGTTGAAGAAAAAATTGGCATTGCCTTTGGTATTGATTTTCGGTACGGTGCTGGTGCATTTGGTGCTGCACATTGATTTGATGATTTGCCTTGCCGTCAACGGTTTGGTGGGTTTGTGTTTTATGCAGGACAGGAAGTACGATTAAAATGATTTATTGGGAATTGTTTTGGAGTTTTGTGAAGGTCGGTATATTTTGCGTGGGCGGCGGCTACGCTTCCATGCCCTTGATTGAGGCACAGGTGGTGCAGGGGCACGGGTGGCTGACTTTGCAGGAGTTTATAGATATTTTTACTATTTCGCAAATGACACCGGGCCCCATCGGTATAAATGCGGCAACCTTTGTTGGTACGAAGGTTGCGGGGGTCGGCGGGGCAATTTGTGCCACCGCAGGATTTATTGCTCCCAGCTTTGTAATTATGCTGACTTTGGTATATCTAATGTATAAATACAAGGATATTGGTTATATCCGTGGTGTTTTGAACGGTTTGCGTCCGGCAGTGGTGGCGTTTATTGCTTGTGCAGGTATAGGATTTATTACCTTGTCCCTGTGGGATTGTGAAGGAATGCCGGCGGACTGGGGCAAGTATTCTTTGACAGGACTTATTGTCCTGCCCTTGGCATTTGTGGCAATGCGGTGCAAGTTAGGGGTTATTAAGGTGCTGGTAGGCAGCGGTGTGCTGGGAGTGATAATTGGGATGGTTACTTTAAATTAGTAATTAGTAATTAGTAATTAGTAATGAGTAATTATGGTAATATGTTCCGGTGATTATAAATTAGGTTTCAGGTATTAGGTATCAGGAAAGTTGGAGGTTATGCGAAAGAAACCTTCCCTTGATAGGGAAGGGGGACCGCTTGCGGTGGATGAGTAGAAAAGCAAGTCGTTTTGGCTTGGTTATGTTTAGCAGTAGTGACGGGTATCCTACTCACCCCTGCCCCTCCCTAGCAAGGGAGGGTTGACTCGCATTATGCGGATTTTAAGAATTTAATCACAGGAACATATTACCATAACTTTAAGTTTTAAGTTTTTAACTTTTAAATTTTCTGAAAGGGTGTGTAAAAATGGATAAGCAAAGATTGTTTGACACTTTTGTGGAACTGGTGTCTGTGCCTTGCGAAAGCAAGAAGGAAAAACAGGTTGCGGAACTGGTGAAAAAGAAACTTCAAGAGATGAATGTCAGTTATGAAGAAGACGAGGTGAACAAAATCACCGGCGGTGAGTGTGGCAATATTTTTGTCACTTTGCCAAGCAATGTACAGGGGAAGGCACCGGCAGTTTTCTTTGAAGCCCATTTGGACAGTGTTCCCCCAAGCACAGGTACAAAAGTTGTGCGTAAGGATGGTGCGTTTTACAGCGATGGTACAACTGTTTTGGGCGGGGATGACAAAGTGGGCGTGGCATCAATGTTGGAAGTAATCCGTGCATTGCAGGAAGAAAAAGTATCTCACGGAACGGTACAGTTTTTGTTCACTGTCAGCGAAGAAATCGGTTGCTTGGGCGCCCAATATTGCAATCCGAAATCTATTAAAGTAGATTTTGGTTATTGCCTTGATACGGAGGGACATTTGGGGGATATTGTCTGTGCCGCTCCGAAGCAATATGAAATTTTTGTGAAGGTTATAGGCAAAACTGCTCATGGCGGGGTGGAGCCGGAGAAAGGTATCAATGCCATTATGCTGGCAAGCAATGCTCTAAGCACTTTGCCGAAATATGGCAGAATTGATGAGGAAACCACTTTGAATATTGGTGTCATTAAAGGTGGTACTGCTAAAAATATTGTGCCGGCGGAATGTGAGTTTGTAATTGATATGCGTTCTTTGAATGAAAGCAAATTGGAACAACTGAAGGATGACACGATTGCATTGATAGAACAGGTGATTGCAAAGGGCGGCGGCAAGGTTGAGATTAAAGCGAAAGCATCTTGCCCCAGTGCGGTGGTTGACCACAAGCATCCCTGTGTGAAAGTGGCATCGTTGGCGGCAAAAAATTTAGGAGCCAAAGAAATTCATTTGCAAAAATCCGGCGGTTGCAGTGACGGTAATTTTTATTGCGGCATGGGTTTCCCCACGGTTGTATTGGGTACGGGAATGAGTAATATTCATACCACAGAGGAATTTTTGAAGGAAGAGGATTTGTGGAATACAGCAAGGTGGGTGATGGAGATTATCAGGGTGGCGGCTGGGAATAATGTGTAATTCGCAATGCGGAATGCGTAATCTAATTAAGAATTAAGAATGCAGAATTAAGAATGATGGTAAAATGTTCCGATGATTATAAATTAGGTTTCAGGTGTGTGGGGTTATACGAACCCTCGTCCGCCCATAAAGGGGCGGGGGACCGTCTAAAGGAACATAGAAGGACGGTGGTGGGGTGAGCAATTACGCCGTCGCTAATGAAAAGATAAAAACTTAAAGCTTAAAGTTATGGTAAAATGTTCCGGTGATTATAGCAGGGAAGTTGGAGGGAGCGATTAAGCAGTGACAAAATTTTCTGCGTAATCCGCACCCCCAGTCGCCTTTCTGTGTTCCTATGGGCGACAGCCCCCGCAAGGGCGGGGGCTACTAATGTTCCAGTGATTATAATTTAGATTTTTGTTAAGTTCTTGTGGAGGTGAACTGCGGTGGAGAATAAAGAGTTTAAGCCGTATATTAGTGCTAACGAAAATAAAAGAGAATTTACATTGATTGCAGTGGTGGCTGGTGTGGTGATGTCCATTATCTTTGGCTGTGCCAATGCTTATTTGGGGTTGAGGTTAGGAACTACAATCACCTCATCCATCCCGGCGGCAGTCATTTTCATGGGCATTTCCAAACTGTTTGTGAAGAATGGTTCGGTGTTGGAAAACAATATGGCACAAACTATTGCTTCTGCAGGTGAGGCGGTGGCATCCGGCTCCATCTTCACTATTCCTGCAATTTATTTTTGGACATACAGTGGTATTGTAGAGCCGCCAAGTATGGTGACACTTACGGTGATTGCCCTGTGCGGTGGTGTTTTAGGCGTGCTGTTTATGATTCCTTTACGGGAAATGTTGATTGTTAAAGAACACGGGGTTCTGCCCTATCCAGAAGGGACGGCTTGTGCGGAAGTTTTGCTGTCGGCGGAAAAGAAAGGGACGAGCAGCAAAAATTTATTTGTGGGAATAATTTTGTCATCCTTGATAAAATTTATTTCCGGCTCCTTGCGGTTTGTTCCCGAAACGGTTAATCTGGCAGTGAAGAGTTTACGCACTGCGGTGGGAGTGGAGGTGTCGCCTGCTTTTATTGCTGTGGGGTATATTTGCGGACTGCGGGTAAGTTCCTGTTTGGTTGCGGGGGGATTGTTGAGCTGGTTTGTGATAATTCCTGCCATCAGTTTGTTCGGCGGCAATACGGTGCTTTACCCTGCTACGGTTCCTATTGCGGAACTTTATGCACAGGGCGGGGCACAGGCCATTTGGTCGTCTTACATAAGATATATAGGAGCGGGGGCTATTGCTACAGCAGGCATTATTGGGCTGGGTAAGAATGTGCCGGTGATTTTCAAGACATTTTCCAAAACTCTTAAAGGCCTGCGAAACCATGATAAATCTGAAAAAATTGAATTGATGAGAACGGAACAGAATTTGAATGTCAAAGTTATTGGTTTTGGAATTTTGGCAGTGGCTTTCCTGTTGTGGCTGACATTGCATACCACCGTAGGTATTACAGGTGTTTTGGTGATGATTGTTGCCAGTTTTTTCTTTACCTGTGTTGCCAGCCGTATTGTGGGTTTGATTGGGTGTACCAATAATCCTGCATCCAGCATGACCATTGCCACTTTGATTTTTGCCATTGCCATTCTTAAGATGGTGGGGTATGCAGGGACAGAATGTATGTTGACGGCGATTTTCATTGGAGCGGTGGTTTGTACCAATGCCTGCGTGGCGGGCAATATTTCCCAGGACTTGAAAACCGGTTTTATTTTAGGATCAACGCCGAGGAAGCAACAGCTGGGTGAACTGATTGGAGTTGGTGCAATGGCACTCAGCGTTTCCAGCGTGCTGGTGCTTTTGGATAAGGCGTGGGGCTTTGGCAGTAGCCAACTTCCGGCACCGCAGGCAACTATGATGAAAATGATTGTGGAGGGCATGACTGCAGGCAACCTTCCATGGGATTTGATTTTTATCGGTGCTTTTATTGTGGTGGCGGTAGAACTGTTGGGCGTGAATGCTTTGCCCGTTGCTATGGGAACTTATCTGCCTTTGACTTTGACTGCAACCATGATGTGTGGCGGAATTATACGGCTTGTGGTGGATACAATGAAAAAACGCATCAGGAAGGAAGAATCTAATGATGACGGCAGTGACGGGGGAGTATTGTTCTGTTCCGGTCTGATTGCAGGTGAAGGTATTATCGGTTTGTTCTTGGCAGTTTCGGCCGTGCTTGGGTGGAGCGAAGGGCTGGACTGTTCGTCTTTGTTTAATTTTGGCAATATGGGCGGTTTGGCGATTGTGGCGGCAATAATGATATATATTGCTTTTGTGGCATACAAAAAGGAGTAATAAATGAAATTAGTAAGTTGGAATGTGAATGGGCTTAGGGCTTGTATGAATAAGGGATTTGCAGATTTTTTGCAGGACTGCGGTGCGGATGTGGTTTGTGTTCAGGAAACGAAAATGCAGAGGGAACAGGCAATCTTTGATTTCCCGGGTTATTATGAATATTGGAACAGTGCGGAAAAGAAGGGGTACAGCGGCACAGCAATTTTCAGTAAAAAAGAGCCATTGAGTGTTACCTATGGTATGGGTATAGAGGAACATGACCATGAGGGCAGAGTAATTACAGCAGAGTATCAAGATTTTTATTTGGTATGTTGTTACACGCCCAATGCCCAAAGGGAATTGACCCGTTTGGCTTACCGTATGACTTGGGAGGATGCTTTCAGAAAATATCTTGTTGATTTGGATAAGAAAAAGCCGGTTGTTTTATGTGGCGATTTGAATGTGGCACACGAAGAAATTGATTTGAAGAATCCCAAGAGCAATCACGGTAATGCGGGTTTCACGGATGAGGAACGGGGCAAAATGACGGAGTTATTAAGTGCAGGTTTTGTGGACTCATTCCGTTATCTATATCCCGATAAAGAAAATGCGTACAGTTGGTGGAGTTATATGTTCCATGCAAGGGATAAGAATGTGGGTTGGAGAATTGATTATTTTATTGTTTCTGAAAAATTGAAAGAAAGAATAAAGGAAGCAGAGATTTATAGTCAGGTGATGGGAAGTGACCATTGTCCGAAGTCGGAGGCCAAGCGGTCTTAGGAAGACAAGCAACTATTGCAACTCCTTGGCTCACAGAACGACATGGCTACGA
>JAZLLX010000100.1:0-2230 GCA_045598345.1 Acidaminococcaceae bacterium
GACCCTCGTCCGCCCCTAAAGGGGCGGGGAACCGTCTAAAGGAACACAGAAGGACGGTGGTGGGGTGAGCAATTAGGTTGTCACTTGAATTAGAAGTAACGACTAAACCGAACTTTTCCCCACACCCCCTCTTGTGTCCACCGGACACAATTCAAATCTCCCCAAGGAGAGGGTTACTATCGCTTTATTCTAACTTTCCCAAATCTAATCACCGGAACATTACACCTTTAATTTATAACTTCTAACTTACAACTTCTAATTTCTTTTGCCCGGCAGGGCAAAAGAAAAACCCTGAAAGGATAAAACTATCCCTTCAAGGTTCTAAAAACAGAATATCAAAAAACACGGAGCAAATCTCTTCTTGCTCTTTACAGAATACCCCCCCCCCATTTTTGCAATAGCAGTATCAATGTAAATCAACATTCACAATCCCCTTTTCACCAATTAAAATTGCATTCAAACTTATATTAGCATTTATTTTACAATTAAAAACCAAATTAAGCAAGAGAAAAGAAATATATTTTTAATGTTTCCCAATTTATGTAAACTTTCTAACGCTATTTACAGTTTTAATCACTGGAACAAAAAGAATAAAAATTCAGTGAAAGGGAACAAGGGTGTATGGATTGATGAAAATTCGTAACAAAAGATTTTGAAACTTTGCAGAAAATAAAAAACAGGGAAATACCTGCATTTCCCTCGGGAAATTCAGGTATTTCCCTCCTTGCGACAAAGGAATGAAAAAGTCCGCATAATGCTGACTCTTGTGCCCCCTTAGAGGGGGCTGAGAGTTGCGTAGCAACTGACTGAGGGTGGCGATTAAAGCGTTACTTTCGCTATGCAGTCGCCACCCCACCACCCAAAAAGCAATTCTGCTTTTTGGATACCCCCGCCCCTCCAGGGGGGGACGAGGGTTCCCAAAACCTCGCACACCCGAAACCCAAATTATAATCACAGGAACATCCTACCATAATTACTCATTACTAATTTTATCCGCCCTCTATATATAAAAGGAGTCCCAAAAACAGCAAAAAGTAGGTTGCGAAAAAATTTTTTTCAAAATCACCCGTCTTGCCCTTCTATGTTCCTTTAGGCAATCCACCCTCTTTGCAAAGAGGGCAAGAGTTCGCTGACAGCGGACTTATTTTCCCTCTTCTTGAAGAGGGAAAACTTCCGCACTATGCTGACTTCCCTAAATCCTGATTCCTAACCTCTAACCCCTGATTCCTAATTCCTTTACCCTGCTATAATCACTGGAACATTACACCGAAACTTTTAACTTTTAACTTATAACTTATAACTTATAACTACAAGTGAGCGACCCCACCACCGACCTTAAAAACTGTGTCGGTCCCCCGCCCCACGCCTGGGGCGGAAAAAGTACGTACTACGCCAACTTTCCTAATTCCTGAATCCTAATTCCTATATCCTGATATAATTACGCATTGCGAATTACGCGTTATTATTATTTCCCCGTTCTTCCCCTCTTTGTCATCGGTACACCGTCTTTGCACAAAGGACAATTATCCGGTTGATAGGTTGTAACATCCAAGCGTAACAACGGCTCAGTACGGACACCAAAATCTACTTTACCGCCGGAACGGTCAACCAAAAGTCCAATTCCCACAATCACGCCTTCGTGTTCCTTAACTACATCCATTACTTCCCTAACACTGCCACCCGTAGTAACAATATCCTCCACAATCAGGCAACGGGTGCCTTTGGGAATTTCAAAGCCACGCTTTAAGGTCATCTTGCCATTTTCCCGCTCGGTAAAAATAGCACGGGTGCCAAGTGCCTTGCCACATTCATGAGCCAAAAGAATTCCGCCCGTTGTTGGGCCAACCACCAATTCAATATTATCATTGGCATAACGGCGGGCAATTTCCTGACAAAGTTTTTCCGTGTATTTTGGATGTTGCAATACATTAAACTTTTCCACATACATGGGACTATGCAGTCCGCTGGTTAAAAGGAAATGCCCGTGCAACACCGCCTTTGTTTCCTCCAACATTTTCATAACTTCTTGTTCACTTAACATTTCTTCTCCTCCCTTCGGTCGTCAAAAATTAATAATTAATGATGAATAATGGCTCTTCATCAGTTTAAGTGGGTAAAAAACTAAAAAAACAATAGAAAACCATATTGGTCCTGCTATACTTGTAATAACCAGAAAACAAGAAAGTAGAGGTAGCCAATATGGTTAAGACAAGTATATTCAAAAAAATAG
>JAZLLX010000101.1:0-11007 GCA_045598345.1 Acidaminococcaceae bacterium
AAGTTGGCAGAGATTGTAGGGGGACGGGTTCTTGCCGTAGGCAAGGTTCCGCACCCGGGCAAAGCATCGCTTTGCACAATGTCAGCACATAATGACAGGGTTTTCTGCGTAATCCGCACCCCCAGTCGCCCACCGAAAAAACTTATCGGCGACAGCCCCCGCAAAGGCGGGGGCTACTCATGTTCCTGTTATTATAATCGGTGATTAAACTTTTCATTCCTTTGTCTCAGGCAGGGAAATACCTGAATTTTCCGAGGGAAATGCAGGTATTTCCCTGTTTTTTTATTTTCTGCAAGTTTCAACATCTTTTGCAATCCGTTTTCAGAGTCCCGTGAGTTTATCGTAAATTGGTAAAATGACGTCATTTCTTAAAAAGTCGCGTCATTTTCGCCTTTTTCGCTAAAATTTTTGAATTTTGCGATGAAGATAATCTATCATTCAATATATAAAAATTGTTGTTTTATTGTTTGTGAATTTATTTTTGCCTTTAAAGTTTTATTGTTTTTTGCAAAAGTTTGTGAAATTTTATTTGGCTTGCCGATGGGGGCTGGGTTTGCGTGAAAGGGCTTCGGTTCTAATGCTAAAAATAATAAACATTTCTCTTGCCAAAATTCGGGGGGGGGGTGTTATAATGTTGCTTGCTAAATGTAAAATTACATTATAATTGAAGGAGGATATTATGATTAAGACAAAACAAATTTTAATTGCCCTGGCGGTGATTGGGGCGAATATGCTGCACGATATGCCGGTAAATACATCTTTGGCGGCGGAGGTGGATTACACGATTATACAGGGGAGCAATAGTTATGATTCAGCCACTGCTGGAGGCACTTATTCTGATACTATCAAAGGCAATCCAAATAGTATTAGCGGACTTTCCTCCACCCGTTACAGCGATAATGAGGTGATTATCCGCAACGGGACGTATGCCCATCCTCAAACTGCAGTTGCCGGGGCATACACAGAGACATCTGACGATACGAAAAACAATACCGTCAGTATTTACGGCGGTACAATTAAAGCAGATATTCTGGGTGCAAATAGTACGAATGGAGCGGTGAGCGGCAATAAGGTGAATATCTACGGGGGGACTTTGGGGGAAGGTAGCGGTATAGCTATTTATGGCGGATATAGTGATTATAACAATGCCACAGGCAATTTGATTTATATTGAGGGCGGAACTTTTGCAAGCGGAACGTATATTTGTGGCGGCTACATTTGTTATAGTGGCAATGTAGGCGGGGACAACAGCGAAGACGGTAACACGGTAGATGTCAAAGGCGTAACATTAGGCAGCGGCGCTATTTATGGCGGTTGCAGTGCAAAAGGTAATGTTGCCAACAACAAGGTAAATATTACCGATGGTACATTTGGCACTCAAATTTACGGTGGCTACAATTCAAAAGGTAATGCTGTCAACAACAAGGTAAATATTACCGATGGTACATTTACTAAAACAATTTACGGCGGCTCCGCTATAGATGACAGTGCCACTGTCCTTGTCAAAAATAACTCGGTAACTATTACTACCGGTACGTTTAATGGAGATGTATTTGGCGGTTATTGTAATAAAGTCGGTGAAGTTGTTGGGAATTCAGTAACCATTAACGATGGCAATTTTATTAACAAAAACGTGTACGGTGGTTGGAGTAGATTAGGCACTGTTACAGAAAATGAAGTCACTATTAAAAGCGGTACTTTTACCGGGACGTCAATTTATGGCGGCTACATTTTGAGCACTAGCAGCGTTGCCCCTGGCAGCGCTACAGGTAATAAGGTGAACATTGAAGGGGGAAATTTCAGTGGCAATTATAAACTTTATGGCGGATATATATTTGATGATGTAGGTGGCACAAGCACAGGCAACACTTTGAATTTGAAAATAAAAATGGGGGGCAAGGCGGCGGAAGTGGGATGCTTCCAAATCATGAACTTTACTTTGCCGAATGATATTGCTGACGGGCAAACAATGCTGAAAACTACAAATATGAAATTTGACCCAACAAATACCACTATCAATGTTGATGCTTCGGCTGCAACGCTGAACGATAGTGATGTTATTACTTTAATTGCGTATGACAGCAAAACAGGAAATTGGACGCAGGGAACAATAACAGGTGGTCCTGCAGGGTGGGTAATAAGTGATACAGGTAACAGTATAATATTCAGTTTGCCCGGTGCAGGCGGCGGCAATGAAGACCAACAGAAAGCCCCGGTTGAAGGCATTGCGGCGGCGGTACAAATGGTGAACCAAAGTGCGGACTTGGCAAGCGGTCAGGGTATGGCAAGTTTGGTCGCCAACACCGCAGGCGGTGCAACTGACACCTTCGGCGCTATGAGTGCCGGCAGCAGCAAATACAAAACCGGAAGCCATGTGGATGTGGACGGCTGGGGCGTGCTTGTTGGTGCGGGCAAGACAAAGGAATGGAAAGACGGCTCTGCCACCACTTACGGTTTGTTCTTTGAATACGGAAAAGGGGACTTTGACACTTACAACGGCAATGTACACGGTGACGGCAATTCCGAAAATAAAGGCGTAGGTATTATGGCAAGACACAAACTCACCAACAACACCTATTACGAAGGCAATATCCGTTACGGCAAGCAGGAAACAGAGTGGGGACAGAGTGACATCGGCAGTTACGACACGGACAGCAGATATTACGGCATCAGTGTAGGCATGGGACATATCTTCCCGGCAGGTAAGAATGAAATAGATGTCTATGGCAGATACACCTACGGACATGTGGGCGCTTGTGACGCAACAGTGGGAACAAGCGAGTACCACTTTGACAGCGTGAAGAGCCACAGGGTAAGAGTTGGCGGAAAATACAATTTCAAATTAAAGGACAGCAATGCCAAACCCTATGTAGGACTTGCGTGGGAACGTGAGTTCAAAGGCGAAAGCAAGGCAAGCATAGCCGGAGTCGGCGAAGCCCCCGCACCCAGCATGAAAGGCAACACAGGTATACTGGAAGTCGGCTGTGACTGGAAAGTAAGCAAGAAGTGGACAGTTGGACTGGGAGCGAATGCGTATATGGGTAAGAGAAAAGGATGGGATGGAATGGCAAGAGTGTTCTATAATTTCTAAAAAAAAGTCCGCCGTAAGGCGGATTTTTTTTTAGAAATTATAATTAAATGTCAAAGAACAAAGAGCAAAGACCAAATATGGTAAAAAGTTCCTGTGATTAGAGCAGGGGAAGTGGCAGAGTTTGTAGGGGGACGGGTTCTTGCCGTAGGCAAAGTTCCGCACCCGGGCAAAGCATCGCTTTGCACAATGTTAGCAAGCAGTGCCAATGTTTTCTGCGTAATCCGCACCCCCAGTCGCCCACCGAATAAACCTTTCGGCGCCAGCCCCCGCAAGGGCGGGGGCTACTCGTGTTCCTGTAATTAGAATATTTATTCGTAGGGGCAGGTTTGCAACCTGCCCGAAGAACGGACGATAAGAGAAGAAAGGACGGGCGGGTTTGAAACCCGCGCCCTACGGGGAAAGTTGTAAGTTAAAAGTTTATGAATGCTTCGCATAATGCAAAAACACCCATCGCAAGCGGTTTAAGAAAGCGGGAAAAAAGTTCGTGTTAAGCGGACTTTTTTATTGTTGTTTATTGGTTGTGCAGTATGGTATAATACACAAAACAATTTGTCCGGCTTTGGGAATTCTTTTGCATAGGGCGGGGGAACTTAAGGCGGATGATAGTATGGAATAGAAAGGTGAAACGCTATGAACAATTTTGTAATTACTCAACAGATGATAAATATTATGATTGTGGGGTTGTTGGCGGTGGCGGTGGTACTGCTGCTCATCTTAGTTTTTCGTAATTCCCATCATCGTGAAATAAAAGAAGATTTGCAAGACAATTTTGATTTGTTCTACCGTATGAACAGCGAAAACCTTGTGAATCTGCAAAAGTCCTTGGCACATCAACTTGGTCAGGTTCAGCAGGGGTTGGGGGAGATGCGGAATTTGGCAACAGAGGTCGGGGGCATTAAAAAGATTTTAGGCAATGTGAAGACACGTGGTATTCTTGGTGAGGTACAACTGGCGGCTATTTTGCAAGATATTCTTGTGCCGGAGCAATATGCCACCAATGTTGCAACAATTCCGGGCAGTGCCAACAGGGTGGAGTTTGCTTTATGTTTGCCCGGTGAAAATCGTTCAGTGGTTTATTTGCCCATTGATTCCAAGTTTCCAGGCGACCGCTATGAGGAACTTTTGAATGCCAAGGAATCAGGGGAAAAGGAATATATTGAGCGCGCATATAAGGAACTGGAAAATGTGATTAAGAGTGAGGCAAAGGATATTAGCACCAAGTATATTGAGGTTCCTTATACCACTAATTTTGGGATTATGTTCCTGCCTTCCGAAGGTCTTTATGCAGAGGTGCTGGGCAGGGGCTTGTTGCAGAAACTGCAACGGGATTACAAGGTGACTATAGCAGGGCCAAGCACTATGGCGGCGTTTATCAACAGTTTGCAAATGGGTTTCCAAACCCTTGCTATTCAGCAACGCAGTAATGAGGTGTGGGAACTTTTGGGTGCGGTGAAGACGGAATTTGAAAAGTTTGATGCTTGTTTGGAACGGATAAAGAAGGATCTGGAAAACGCCCAAAGTGAGTTGGAAAATTTGGTGGGAGCAAGGACAAAGGCGATAAATAAGAAGTTGAGGGATGTGTGAGAGTTAGGATATAGGAATCAGGATACAGGATTTAGGGGAATGAGTAATTAGTAATTAGTAATGAGTAATTGTGGTAGGATGTTCCTGTGATTATAATTAAGGTTTCAAGTGTTAGGTGTAAGGTTTCAGGAAAGGATGACAGAGTGTGGACTTTTTCCGCCCCAGGCGTGGGGCGGGGGATCGACACAGTTTTTTTAGGTCGGTGGTGGGGTCGCTTACTTGTAGTTAAAAATTGTAAGTTAGAAGTTATAAATTTCGGTAAGATGTTCCGGTGATTATAGCAGGTGAGTTGGCAGAGATTGTAGGGGGACGGGTTCTTGCCGCAGGCAAGGTCCCGCACCCGGGCAAAGCATCGCTTTGCACAATGTTGGCAGGCAGTGACAATGTTTTCTGCGTAATCCGCACCCCCAGTCGCAACCATGTTCCTAAAAGCGACAGCCCCCGCAAAGGCGGGGGCTATATAATCACAGGAACATCCTACAATAATTTTTCATTTTTAACTTATAACTTATAACTTCTATCGGTGGTGGGGTGGCGACTGCATAGCGAAACTACCGCTTTAATCGCCACCCTCAGGCAGTTGCTACGCAACTGCCAGCCCCCTCCAGGGGGCACGAGAGTCAGCATTAAGCGGACTTCCCCTAATCCCTAACTCCTAACTCCTAACCCCTGAAACCTGATTCCTGACTATAATACCACAAGATATTGTGGTGATTTTTTTGTCAAGACCAATTTTCAATGCTTTAATTTAAATTTTGGTTGACTTATGGCAAAGTTTTCTATTAAAATATAGTACATAAAAAATTTATGGAGGTAGACCAATGTGTGGTATAGTTGGTTACATTGGTAAAAGGCAGGCCACGGGGTTTCTGTTGGACGGCCTGGGCAAATTAGAGTACAGGGGGTATGATTCCGCCGGTATCGCCATTCTGGAAAAGGATGGCCCCAGAGTGGAAAAGTGCATGGGACGGCTTGACGCTTTGCGTAAGAAGATTGAGGGCCGTATCCCCCTTGGCACTGTGGGTATCGGTCATACCCGTTGGGCAACCCACGGCAGACCCAGCGACCACAATGCCCATCCCCACACTGACCCTACGGGGAAATTTGTGGTGGTGCATAACGGCATTGTGGAAAATTATCTGTCTTTGAAAGAGGATATGCTATCTCATGGGGAGCAGTTTTCTTCCGAAACGGATACGGAAGTTGTGGCACATCTTTTTGCCAATTATTACAAGGGTAATATGGAGGAAGCGGTACACAAGGTTTTGAAGACCATTAAGGGTTCTTACTCTTTGGCTTTTATGTGTGGGGCGGAGCCGGACAAAATTATTTGTACCAAAAAAGATAATCCTTTGGTGGTGGGTTTGGGAAAGGACGAGAATTATATTGCCAGTGATATTCCCGCCATTATCAGTTCCACAAGGGACACCTATGTAATGAATGATGGAGAGATTGCCATTGTTACGGCGGAGGGGGTCAAACTCACCGACCTTAAAGGCAATCCCATTACAAAGGAAATCTTCAAAGTGAACTGGAATGCGGAGGCGGCGGAAAAGGGCGGCTTTGAGCATTTTATGTTGAAGGAGATTTACGAGCAGCCCAAGTCCATTCGTGATACTATGCGGGGCAGGGTGGACGGCAAAAAGGGCAAGTTGAATTTTACCGAGTTGGACTGGACCAAAGATTTCCTTAAAAATATTCACAAGATTTTCATTGTTGCCTGCGGTACGGCCTATCACGCCGGCATTGTTGGCAAGTGCTATATTGAGCAGTTGGCAGGTATTCCGGTGGAGGTTGATATTGCCAGTGAGTTCCGTTACCGCAACCCGATTGTAGATAAGCACACTTTGACTATTGTTATCAGCCAGTCAGGTGAAACCAGCGACACTTTGGCGGCGTTGCGTGAGGCAAAGAGATTGGGAAGCCATACTCTTGGGGTTACCAATGTTGTGGGCAGTGCTGTGGGGCGTGAGGCAGACCAAGTTGTTTATACTTACGCAGGCCCGGAAATTGCGGTGGCCTCCACGAAAGCATATACAACGCAACTTTTGGTAATGCTGATGCTGGCGATTTACATGGGCAATCTTAAAGAGAATTTGGACAGTGCTTTGAGTGAGGATTTGGTAAAGGGCATTGTGGAGATTCCGGAACTTATCCACAGGCAGGTTGAGAGTGTTGACCAAATTAAAGTGTTTGCCCGTAAGTATGGTTCCGCAGAGGACGCTTTCTTCTTAGGCCGTGGTTTGGATTACGCCGTGGCATTGGAAGGGGCGTTGAAACTTAAAGAGATTAGTTATATCCACGCAGAGGCCTATGCGGCAGGGGAACTGAAACATGGCACGCTGGCATTGATTGTGCAACGAGTGCCGGTAATTGTCATTGCTACACAGGAAGATATTTATGACAAAACGATTTCCAATATTCAAGAGGTGAAGGCAAGGGACGCATCGGTTATTGCGATTGGTTACGAGGGGGATGAGAAACTTGCCAAGTATGCGGACCATGTAATTTACATTCCCCGCACGGGCAAATATTTGGCACCGCTGCTTAGTGTTTTGCCATTACAGTTGTTGGCGTATTATGCGGCACTGACCCGTGGTTGTGATGTGGACAAGCCGAGAAATTTGGCAAAGAGTGTTACTGTAGAGTGAGGTGGAGAAAATGAAAATAAATGACAAAATCAGACAAGTGATGAAAGAGGAAAGATTCCGCAGTGTGGACTTCGGTCCGGTGTTCAACTGTGCCCCCAATGTGGCGGCGTCCCGTTTTTACAATGGTATTGCCACTATTTATGATTTAGTCAAGATTATGAATTTTATGGGTGGCGAGGTAATTATCCGCAGCCATAACGGTACGGAAATCCCCTTGACGGTGGAAGATGTTATGGCGGATAAGGCGGAACGTAAGGAACGCTATATCCGTTACACCACCAAGAAAACGGCAGAGAATGTGGAAGTTGCTCCGCAAGAGCCAAGCCCTGCAGAAACTGCCGCTGTGACCGAAACGAATACTGAGGAAAGCAGCCCCCTGGGAAGTATTTTGTGGATGGAAGGAACGGGTCAAAGTGAACAATAAGGTAATCATTGTTCAAAGTTTCGGAATGAAATACGGTATGCCAACCATAGGGGATTATGTGCTGGATGTGCGTTTTCTGCCCAATCCTTTTTATGTGCCGGAACTGAAAGAACTGACCGGCAATGAGAAGGCGGTGCAGGATTACATTAATGCCCAGCCCCAGACAGCAAAGTTTTTAAGGTGTCTGGAAAATATGGTGGACTGTGTTGTGGAAGAATTTGTGAAGAAGGATAAACCACAACTGGTGATTAGCGTGGGGTGCACAGGCGGCCGTCACCGCAGTGTTTATGTTGCCAATATGCTGGTGCAACATCTCTTGGCGGCGGGCTTCAATGCCCAGACCAGTCACCGTGATATAGACAGGTAAGGAGTTGTGTTTGCGTGAGAAAATGGTATAACTGGTTATGCCCCGGCATTAACCTGAAACGCTGGCTCTTCCTGTTCGTTTTGGGTGTGCTTCTGGTGGCTTTCGGTTTGGCCTTTGTCTTCAATTTCCAGTTCATGGGATTGATGGAAGAATATGTATTTTATGCGGTATATAAGGTAACTGGAAGATATTCCAATTATTTTACCTATTTCATCGGCAGTATCTTTTTGTTTTTTGGCGGCTGGGCAATGTTCCGTGCCATGCGGAAAATCATTGCTTCCGTTGTGTCCGCAGTGTTGCCGGACAAAAGCCGTTCTTTAATGGAAACCCTTTTTGTCCAGCATAAGTTGACGCACGGCCCTGTGATTACGGTGGTGGGCGGCGGTACAGGTCTTGCCACATTGTTGCGTGGCATGAAGAATATTACCAATAACTGCACAGCGGTTGTTGCAACTGGTGATAACGGCGGTTCTTCCGGCCGTTTGAGAAGGGAACTGGGAATTATCCCTCCCGGGGATTTGCGGAACTGTTTAACCGCTTTGGCGGACTCCGAACCCATGATGGAACGGTTGATGCAGTACCGCTTTGAAAAGGATTCCCCCTTGGCAGGCCATTGCTTCGGCAATCTTTTGATTGCGGCTTTGGCGGAGGCGGAAGGGGGCATGGAGGAAGGCCTTTCGGTTGCCAGCCAGATTCTGAAAGTTCGTGGTCGGGTTGTGCCCTCCACTTTGGATGATATTGAATTAGTGGCGGAAATGAGCGACGGCTCCTATGTTTATGGGGAGGCGCAAATTCCCATTATGCACAAGCATATTGTGAAAATGCACACCCGTCCCATTAATCCCAAGGCCGCCAAGGATGCGGTGGAAGCCATTGAAAAAGCGGATGTTTTGATTTTCGGACCGGGTTCACTCTATACGAGTATCATTCCCAATTTGTTGGTGGAGGAAATCCGGGATGCGGTGATTAAGTCCAATGCGGCTAAGGTTTATATTTGTAATGTGCTGACCGAGCCGGGGGAAACAGATGGGTATGGCGCCTATGACCATGTGAAGGCCTTGATTGACCATGTGGGCATGCAGTTTCTGGATTATGTTATTGTGAACAGTGACAAAATAACTGAGGAGCAGTTGAAGACATATAACAATAATGTGAGCAAGCCCGTGGCACCTGACTACGCAAAACTCAGGAAGTTGGGAGTGAGCGTAATTCCGGCGTCCCTTTCCAGCAAGGAGGATTTTGCCAGACATGATTCGGAAAAACTGGCGAATGCTTTAATCCAACTGGTGTACAAAATGCGTGTATTTGGTAAGGGACTGCAATTTTTTGATTATTATTTCCTTCAGGAATATTTGAAAACCCGTTGGCAGCATGGGGAAGAGGATTTACGCAGAACCTTTGGGCATAACAAAGAAAAGGATAATGTTGAGAAAAAATGACTGGCATAATGAGAAATGTATTAAAAAAAATAGTAATACTTTTAGGTATTGTACTTGTATTGGCAGGGTATCTGACTATGAACTATATGGGGTTCAAGGAAAGGGCCGTGCCGATTTTGATGTATCACGGCGTGGGTACCGGTGACCCGGAGCATTGGGGGGATATGCTGATTTCCCCGGAACTTTTTGAAAAGCAGATTCAGTATTTGACGCAGCACGGCTACAAGGTGGTAAGTGTGGAAGAACTGTCGGAGCGGTTCCGTCTGAATGAGGATGCGGAGAAGTATATTGCCATTACTTTTGATGACGGCTACGAGAATAACTATGAGTACGCTTTTCCCATTTTGCAGAAATATAATGCTACCGCAACTTTCTACATCATCCGCAATGCTATTGGTAATGATGAATATATGAGTGAAGAGCAGATTGCCAAAATGGTGGATGCGGGTATGCGGATTGGCTCCCACACCATGAGCCATTCCAATTTGACATTGATAGATGAAAGTATGTACCAGCGGGAACTGGCCGGTTCAAAGATGCTTTTGGGACAGCGGTTTGAGAAGGCCATTGTGGAGAGTATCAGCTATCCCAACGGTGCATATAATGATGCAGTTGTAAGAAGAGCAATGGAATATGGATATAAAGAAGGTGTAACTGGAATAATCGGCGTCAATACCAAGGAATCCTATGACCGGAATTCCATGACCCTGCGCCGGGTTGGAGTATATGACCGTGGTGATGGTATTGAGGGCTTTGCCAGAACATTGGAGAAAGCATATCTGGTGGGTTATTTTGCAGATAAGGGCATTGATTTGTTGAAAATTCGTAATGAATTTGGCTCATCATCAGAATGTGTGGGTAAATATAACTGAAATTATCTGTCAAACAACGTTATATCATAATTCCCGCACAGAAACATTATTATGATAGACATATTGCTTATATTTTTGAAGAAGTATGCCATTCTCTGCATAAATTTCACCTTGTTGTTTATGATTCAATTCTTGTATTAGATATTTGATGCCTGACAGTTGCCAATATGGCAGGCATGTATTTTTCAATCTTTTTCACAAATTCCACAAATTTGGGTATTCAGGACGTTCTCATTTTGTGCCACTACTTGGTATAGTAAAAACAATATGGTTTTTAGTTTTTTACCCACTTAAACTGATGAAGAGCCATGAATTTTGAAAATTTAGTACTTCACGAAAGCATTAACAACCCGAAAAACCGCTAAAATACGCAGTTTTTTCGCTGTTGAAAAAAAATTAAAATTTTTGTTGACAAAAGTCGGCAAAAGTACTATCATATGCAAGTCGCCTTTTTTGAGGGTGGCAACAGAACCTTGAAAACTGAACAATAACCTAGAAAAAGCGAATGTGCGGGTAGAGCGTCCGAATAAGACGCGATACCGACAAAAGTCAAAAATTTCTTTAAATAACAATGAGCAG
>JAZLLX010000102.1:0-7712 GCA_045598345.1 Acidaminococcaceae bacterium
TTATAGCAAGAAAGGTGGTATAGTGCGAACTTAAGGCCCCTTGGTGAAGGGGCTGTCAGCGATAGGAACATAGGCGGCTGACTGAGGATTGAGAACTCTGCATTATGCGAAAGTGCCGCTTTAATCCGCACCCCCAGTCGCCTTTCTTTGTTCCTATGGGCGCCAGCCCCCGCAAAGGTGGGGGCTACTTATGTTCCTGTAATTTGTTATATAATCACAGGAACATTCCACCATAATTACGCATTGCGAATTACGCATTACGCATTATCCGACAACTTCAACCTTTTCCATAATCACAGCATCTTTAGGTCTGTCCATAGCATCGGTTGATACAGCACCAATCAGGCGGACTCTGTCCATACCTTCAACAATTTTGCCAAAGATGGCATGATGTCCGTCCAGCCAGGGGGTAGGAGCCAAAGTAATGAAGAACTGGCTGCCGCCAGTGTTGGGACCTGCGTTTGCCATACTGAGGATGCCCTCGTCATCATGTCGCAAACCCTCGCCAAATTCATCTTTAATTTTGTAGCCGGGACCGCCCATACCTGTACCGGTGGGGTCGCCGCCCTGAATCATAAAGCCGTCAATTATCCGATGGAAGATAATACCGTCATAAAATTTCTTTTCCACCAAATCAATAAAGTTTTTGGTAGTGTTGGGGGCTTTGTCCTCAAACATTTCAGCCACAAAAACTCCCATATTGGTGGTGAATTTAATTTTTCTGTTCATAATTTCCTCCTTAAATCAATTCAGAATTAAGAATTAAGAATGCAGAATGATAGTAATATGTTCCGTTGATTATAATCATAGGAACTATTTACCTCCATTCTTCATTCATAATTCTTAATTTTTAGACCTTCCGTTTTCTCCCTAAATCATACACCAAATATATTCCCACTCCGGCCGCTGTGAAGATGGCCGGAGCAAGGTTTTGCCCTTGGGCATTGCCTTGGAAAAAGGTAATGAAAAATATGCTGGCAATGAAAAACAAATTGCTGGCACGCAAGCGCTGACCGTCTATGCGGCGGACACTTCTGTCACCTCTGGTTGCCACCAGCACACTCATACGCAACATAGGCAAAAACAAAATAATGCTGGCCGCCAAAATAATAATGTAGGGCATGGAAAGCAATGCTGGCTCTTTGGTGATACCGTTACTGAACCACAGAGTACCGAGTGCAAAGGCCGCCAGATAGAGGGAATAGAATGCCCCGTTGTGCAGTTGGCTTTCAATAATATAGGCCGCCGCCAACATCATGGGATAGAGCCAGCCCCCGTCCTGCCCCAACCACCAGGCACAGAGCAACATTAAAACATTATCAAAAATTTTATGCTTGTCCCCACTGCTCCTGTTCAACATCCGCAGAACGAAGATTAAAAGCAGCATAACAATGAAATTCGGTTCACCCTGCCAAAAGGCCCAGCCGGTTGCCAAAACACCGCCGATAATGCCGCCAATTTTTCTGTCCGGGTCAAGTTCCATACCCAGCATAAAACTCAAAAGCAAACTGAAACCCACACCGATACCGGCCAAACAAGCATCATAGACAGGGACATTTTGGGTAAGTTTCCAGCACGCTTCAGCACAGAATGCCAGCACTGTGGCCAAAAGGGTATAACGGGTAATTTTGTCATCAAAATTAAAGGGGCGGGCAAGACCAAAGTACTGACCGATACCCGTAACATCCTCAGGTCCCATATATCCTTTGTATTTGTTTTGCTTTTTGCTCATACCTTATCTCCTCTTAAAG
Organism: Acidaminococcaceae bacterium; assembly: GCA_045598345.1. Classification (GTDB taxonomy): domain Bacteria; phylum Bacillota; class Negativicutes; order Acidaminococcales; family Acidaminococcaceae; genus Phascolarctobacterium_B. The sequence goes on from JAZLLX010000102.1 coordinate 1,752, forward strand.
AAATATTCAAACACCGGCAGATCCTCCGGGGTGGTGAGTTTTTGATTTTTCTCGTCCCCCTCCGCCACGAAGATTTTTACTTCCGGTAACATTTTGGCAATTACACCGCAATCATCCGTGGCGGCAAAGTCCGCCTGCTGCATGGCCATTTCGTAGGCCTTGCTGACGACACCCAAACGGAAACCTTGCGGGGTCTGACATTCGATGAGTTTTGCCCTGTCCGGGGTACTGGTAATTTCGTTTTTGTTGTTGATGCCCACAATGGTATTGGAGGGAGTAACCCCCACATTTACCGCATCGTATTTGTCCAGAGCGTCCAGCACCCGGGTAATCAGTTCATTGCTCACCAAAGGCCTTGCCGCATCGTGAATCAGGATTTTGTCCGCAGGTGAATTACCCAGGAAATAATCAATGGCGGCGGCACTGCTGTCATAGCGGTTGTTGCCGCCGATAATGACACCGCAGACCTTTGGCCAGTTGTTCCGTTGGATAATGGCTTTGGCTTCGTCAACATAATCACTGTTCATGACGATTAGTATTTTGTCAACGGAGGGATGATTTTCAAAGGCCTGTACTGAATGCTCCAGTACAGTACGCCCTGCAAATTCTAAAAATTGTTTGGGAATGGTGATGCCCATACGGGCTCCCACACCACCTGCCAAAATAGCCACCAAATTCATTTGCCAATCTCCCTATCTGATTTTTCTTAACCTATACATTATATCAAATATCCACTATCTTATCATAACTTTTTTCAAATTTCTTTGACAAACACGGGTGTAAAATTTTGCGTATTGGAGGAACAGAGTTTGAAATTTATTTCGTTACGCATTCCCTCAAAAACGGCAATGTTATTTTCGCTGTGAATATGCCCGAAAACTATGTGCTTGACGGGATATTGCTCAAACAAGTCAGTAAAGAAATTTTGCTCATTTGCTTTGAAAATGGGGGGAAAATGCAGAACCATAATGATTTCTTCCGCCCCCTGTTTAATGGCGGTATCCAAACTTAATTTCATACGGATTGCCTCACGCTTGTAAATTTTTTCATCCTCTGGGGAAAAATCTTCATTGCTTGGCACTTTCCAACCCCTGCAACCGCAGATACCCAATTTACCCAAAAGCACACAATCATTCTGTAAAAATTCCAATTCAGGATAAACGCTCCGCATTTTGCTGACAGAAGTCCACCAGTAATCGTGGTTGCCACGCACTAAAATTTTTCTGCCGGGCAGGGCCATAATCCATTGCAAATCTTCGTCCGCCTCTTGCAAATTCATACCCCAACTGGTGTCGCCGCACAAAAGCACCAGGTCATCTTGCCCCACAGTAGCAAGCCAGTTTTCTTTTATCTTTTCTGGGTGATTGGTCCATTGTACGCCGAAAATATCCATGGGCTTTTTCATGGGTTGTCCGCTTAAATGCAAATCACCGATGCAAAATATTTTCATTAGTTGTCCTTCCAAAATGAGTGAAATTTATCAATAAGTTTTTGCTTGTCAATTTTTGCCGGCCACAGTTCCATGCCTTCCTGTTCACGCATGGCCGCCCCCAAATGTTCATAAAGTTCAGGATATTTGCTGCCTAAAGAACTGATTTGTTGTTTGATTTCCTGCCTTGTGGTATTGCCGTCATAGGGGCAAGGATTTTTAATCGGTTGAAAATGTAATTTTTCCGTCTGCTCAATAATTTCTTTTTCCCGATAATAGATTAAGGGGCGTAAAACAGTGATGCCGCTACGGCTCAATTCCGTTACAGGGCGAAAGGTCTTTAACTGGCCGCTGGTGAGAATATTCATAAAAAAAGTTTCCACTGCATCATCGTGATGATGTGCCAACGCCACTTTATTGAAGCCCAGTTCCTTTGCCCGTCTGTTGATAACCGCCCTGCGGAAATAGGCACAGGAATAGCAGGGGGAATTGTCCTTCTGCAATTCGGGCACATTGATATTTTCGCTGTACCAATTCAGGTTATATTGCTGACAGAAACTTTGGTAGCGTTCCGTGGGGAACTCCGGCACAAACATAGTGTTCACGGTGATACAGGCCAAGTCAAAAGGAAAGGGGGCATGCTTTTGCAGTTTCGCTAACTGTGATACCAAAAACATACTGTCCTTGCCGCCGCTGAAGCCAATTAAAGTGCGGTCTTCAGGTTGCAACATATCAAATTCAATAATGGCACGCCAAAGTTTTGCCAAAGTATCTGTGGTATGCAAATAAACCTCCTTACTACGATTTTATTTATTATACCATAATACTTGTTGTTTTACATAGCAAATATGGAGCAAAATGTGGTATAATATTTAACATGAGAAATTTAGCAATTTTTAAGCAACTGAATCCGCAGCAGGCGGCGGCGGTACGGGCCACGGAAGGGCCGATGCTTATTATAGCAGGGGCTGGCAGCGGCAAGACCCGTGTGCTGACCTGTCGGGTGGCATATCTGTTAAACCAAGGTGTGGAACCCTGGCGTATTCTGGCGATTACCTTTACCAACAAGGCCGCCAGGGAAATGCGGGAGCGGGTTGACAGCATGTCCGGCATAAATGCGGAAGAAGTGGAACTCAGAACTTTCCATTCTTTCTGTGCCCAACTTTTGCATAAGGAAGCAGAATATTTGCGTGACTACAACAAAAATTTTGCCATTTATGAAACTGCGGACCAAAAAAATCTCATTAAGCACATTGTGAAGGATTTGGGATTTGACGAGAAAAAATTTCCTCCCAATGCAGTGCTGACCATGATTGACTATGCCAAGAACGCCATGCTTTCGCCGGAGGAATTTGCTTCCCTGGCACAGGATGACAACAATTATTACCAGTTTGAAATTACGGAAATATATGCCGAATATCAAAAGCGGCTGAAGAAAAACAACGCCATGGATTTTGACGATTTGCTTTTGGTAACGGTTAATCTTTTGACGGAAAATGAGGAAGTGCGGCGGAAATATCAGGAGCGTTTCCGTTACATTTTGATTGACGAATATCAGGACACTAACCGGGTACAATATTTGTTGGCAAAACTAATGGTAGGCGAAGATAAAAATATTTGCGTGGTGGGTGATGCCGACCAATCCATTTATGGCTGGCGGGGAGCAGACATCAGAAATATTCTGGACTTTGAAAAGGACTATCCAAATGCACAAATTGTGAAACTGGAACAAAATTACCGCAGTACTCAAAATATACTTGATGCGGCCAATGCGGTTATCGTTAATAATGTGGAGCGGAAGCCCAAGAACCTTTGGACCAACAATGAAAAGGGCTCTCTGATCTACCATTACGAGGCGGACAATGCTTTGGACGAGGCCTATTTTGTGACGGAGCAAATCCGCCTGTTGGGCGAAAAAGGTTATAATCCGGGGGATATGGCAATTCTCTACCGTGCCAATGCTCAAAGCCGTGTGCTGGAAGAAATGCTGGTCAAACGGGGGATGCCCTATGTTATTGTGGGCGGCACCCAGTTCTATGAACGGAAAGAAATCAAAGATGTTTTGGCTTATTTGAAAGTGCTTGCCAATCCGTATGACTCCTTGAACTTGTTAAGAATTATCAATGTTCCCAAGCGGGGCATTGGGGAAACCACTTTGAACAAAATGGACGCTTATGCCCGCAAGAACGATATGCACTTGTTTGATGTGCTGACCAATCCGTCCTCCATCCCGGACATCAGTCCCGGCACTGTGAAAAAATTAGATGAGTTTGCCGAATTGCTGTTTGAGTTAATCGGTGATGTAGGTAATCTCACCATTCGTGCCCTGACGGATAAAATTTTGGAAAGAACCGGTATGCTGGAAGAACTGGAAAACAGTATGGATTTTCAGGACTTGTCCCGGGCGGAAAACTTAAAGGAATTTTTGAGCGTGGCGGAGGATTTTGCCCGTAGCGGGGAGGAAAACACTTTGAGCAATTTCCTTGAACATATTGCTTTGGTCAGCGATATTGATGAAGCGGTTATGAAGGATGACGCAGTGACCCTCATGACCTTGCATAGTGCCAAGAGTTTGGAATTCAAAGTGGTCTTTATGGTCGGCATGGAAGAGGGCACCTTCCCCGTGGGCAGTACAATGCATAATGCGGCGGAACTGGAAGAAGAACGGCGGCTTTGCTATGTGGGCATGACCAGGGCGCAGGAACTTTTGTACTTGTGCAATGCCAGGGAGCGGTTGCTGTACGGCAGAACGCAAAATTATTTGCCCTCAAAATTTTTAAGCGAAGTGCCGCCAAAACTGATACAGGAATTGCGGAAATCTACTAAAGTCAGAACGGAAGTGGCAAGCAGGGAAACGCCTAAAGCGGAAGGGTCACACAGGGGCAGACGGAAGAATGAGGTAATTACCCATGTGGAACCGGCCACCCCGAAGATAGAGAATGTGCCGGACTGGGCAAGGAAAGTGCTGACCGGCTTCACCCCCGCTGACGGTAATGCGACCAAAGATATATTCAGTATCGGGGACAAAGTGAGCCATGCAAAATTTGGCAACGGTGTAGTTACCAATGTGGATGAGCAGGAAGATTGTCAGGAACTGACTATAGATTTTTGCGGAACGGAGAAAGTGCTTTTGACAAAATATGCCAAAGTAACAAAGGTGTAAAATGGATTTATTTAGCGATGAGAGAACGGAGTGGCTGAAGGAAGCCGAAAAACTCCGTCAGGAAATCAGACATCACGAATATTTGTACTATGTGTTGGACGCTCCGGAAATTACGGATGCCGAGTATGACCGTTTGAATATCCGCCTTAGGGAGATTGAGGCGGCGTACCCGGATGCGGTGCCAAACGATTCGCCAACCCAAAGAGTAGGCGGTTATGCAGACCCCCAGTTCACGGAAGTGAAGCATCTTAAACCCTTGTTGAGTTTGAGCAATGCTTTCAGCGGGGAGGAATTGCGTGCCTTTGATACCCGTGTGAAAGAGGGTTTGCCGCAGGGCAGCAAAATAGAATATGTAATGGAGCCAAAGATTGACGGCTTGGCTTGTTCTTTAATCTATAAAGACGGTGTACTGGTTCAGGCGGCCACCCGTGGTGATGGGGTTACAGGGGAAAATGTGACTGCCAATGTGCGTACCATCCGTGCGGTGCCTTTGAAATTAAAATTAGCGGAAGGCGAAAAGCCCCCCGCTTTGTTAGATGTCCGTGGTGAAGTGTATATGCCCCGCAAGGCCTTTGCCCTCTTGAATGAGCGGAGGGCGGAACTGGGCGAAAGCGAGTTTGCCAATCCCCGTAATGCGGCGGCAGGTTCCTTGCGTCAACTTGACCCCAAAGTTACCGCTGCCCGTCAGTTGAGTTTTTTTGCTTATCTGATTGGTGACGGTACAACCGCAACCCAATGGGAAAATATTGAACTTTTGCGGCATTACGGTTTTCAGACCTGTGCCGACATTACTTTGGTCAATGACATTGAAAGTGCAATCAAGTTTATTGATGACTTCAACCAGAAACGGCAGGACTTGCCCTATGACACGGACGGGGCAGTGCTGAAACTAAATGCGGTGTATGAGCAGAAAATTTTAGGGGCAACGGGCAAAGACCCACGCTGGGCGATTGCCTTCAAATATCCGCCGGAACAGGCGGAAACCACTTTGGAAAAGATTGAGTGGAGCGTTGGCAGGACGGGGGTATTAACGCCTACGGCAGTACTGGCATCGGTCAAATTAAGCGGCAGTACTGTGAGCCGTGCCACCTTGCATAATGAGGACTTTATCAAAGCGAAGGATATCCGTATCGGCGACAGGGTTATTATCAATAAGGCGGCGGAGATTATTCCCGAAGTATTACGGGTGGTGACGGACAAGCGTGATGGTTCGGAAACGGAAGTTATTATTCCCGCTGTTTGTCCTGAATGTGGTTGGAAAGCGGAACGGCAGGGTACGGAAGCCGCCATCCGTTGCACCAATCCCCATTGTCCGGCGTTAACAATAGAAAGATTGATACATTTTACAGAGAAACAAACAATGGATATT
>JAZLLX010000103.1:0-2846 GCA_045598345.1 Acidaminococcaceae bacterium
AATGATTTCCGAACTTTTGTCAAAGGTGAATGAATTGGTCAGCGACAGCAACAGCAATAATACACAAATGACTCAGGAGATTTTGAGTAAAGTCAATGACTTGGTAAGTGACAGTAATGTTGCCAACAGTCAAATGACCAAGGAATTGCTGACAAAGGTTGATGAGCTTGTTCAGGTTACCAATGCGGACAATGTGAAGATGACCCAAGATTTGCTGGAAAAAGTCAATACTTTGGTCGGGGACAGCAATACCAATAACACACAGATGACGCAGGAAATTTTGACTAAGGTCAATGACTTGGTAAATGACAGCAATTCTACCAATACCCAAATGACACAGGAAATTTTGACTAAAGTCAATGATTTGGTAAGTGACAGTAATGTTGTCAACAGTCAAATGACCAAGGAATTGCTGACAAAGGTTGATGACCTGGTTCAGGTTACCAATGCGGACAATGTGAAGATGACCCAGGATTTGCTGGAAAAAGTCAATACATTGGTCGGGGACAGCAACACCAATAATACACAAATGACTCAGGAAATTTTAACCAAGGTTAATGAATTGGTCGGAGACAGCAATGCCAATAATACACAAATGACTCAGGAAATTTTGAGCAAGGTTAATGAATTGGTTGGGGACAGCACAACCAGCAATGCACAAATGACCAAAGACCTTTTGACAAAAGTCAATGAGTTAGTAAGTGATTCCAATTCCAGCAATACCAAATTGACTCAGGATTTGTTGGCAAAGGTTAATGAACTAATCGGTGATTCCACCCAGAGCAATACCGCGTCCATACGTGATTTGCTGACACAGGTGAAGAAGTTGGTTGACAGTTCTGAGGACAATAATCTGAAAGTTGCCAACGGTCTTTTGGAAAAAGTGGATTTAATGTTGGGGGATGTGAATGAAAACAATTCCTCTTCCATTCATGATTTGTTGGATAATGTGAAGAACTTGGTGGGGGATTCCACGGACAGCAATATTAAGACCATCAATGAACTTTTGGACAGGATTCATCTTATGTTGGAAGATTTAATCAAAAACAATTCCACCAATATTAAGGACTTGCTTGCTAAAGTAAATAAATTGGTCAATGATTCCAATGCCGCCAATGCCACCAGCGCCCAAAATCTTATGAGTAATGTGGCCGAGCAACTTACCACCCAAAAAGAGCAGATTGAAGCCCTTTTGAAGGAACAGGAGAAAGTTAATACCCAACTTGCAGCGCAACAGGAAACTATGTTGAAGAATGCGGATAAGGCCCAAACCGAGAAGGCGCAAAGCATTATGAAGAATATGCAGGAGCAGCTGAATCTGCAAAAAGAGCATATCGGCAAAATGCTGGACCAGCAAAGTTCTTTGAACAAAGTATTATTAGGCGATATGCAGGATGCCAGTGCCAACCATGCAACTTCCATGCGTGAGGGTGTTCTCCAGCAGATGGAACAGTATAAGAAATATGCGGACGAACTGGCAAACAAACAGTTGAAAGAGCAGAAGGACTTGGAGCAGAAATTAAGCGGCCTCAGCAACAGTATTGATGTCAACAGTACAACTAACAACAATAATATTGCAGAACTGCAAAGGGCCATTGATATTTTGCAAAAAGCCATTGACAATAACAGTGCCGTACTGGAAGGCATTGTCAATACTTTCTACAAAAAACAGGACGAATTGGATGCGTTCCGCCGGGCACAAATCAACGGTATGGCACAGAACTTTGCCCAGACCTTTGACACTTTGTTTAAGCAGGAAAGTTCCAATACTGCAGAATGGCGTAAGGGTGCGGCTTCTGCAGCAGCACCGGCTGAAGAACCTGAAGTGGAGAAGAAACCTAAAACCACCAGAAAAAAGAGTGGTAAATGAGGTAAGGGGTGATAAAAATGGAAATGAAACGTAATCCATGGATATCCATTGCTGACCTGCTTTCCAGCGTTGTTCTGGTAGTTTTGCTGCTTTTCATTATGGCGTCCATCGGACCGAAATATTCCCAGGAAGTACAGCGGAACCTGATTATGCAACGCTTTGATTCCGACCTTTCCGATTATGAATCTGCAGGACAGTTGAGGGTTTATGTTGACAAGAGTATTTTGGAATTTACTTCCGTTACTTTTGACCAGGGCAGCGCTCTTTTGAACAAGAACACAAAGACCTTGGTGAAAGATATTGCCGCCAATTTGAAAAAGACCATGGACGAACACCCCCGGATGGAGGTGCTTGTGGAAGGTCATACGGATCCGGCAAAAGTCAAATCTGTAAGTAATGTAGGCGGTTATTATGCGGATAATATCCAACTTTCCAGTTTGCGTGCGGCAAATGTGCGTAAGGATTTGTTGAAACACATGGGCGATGATTATGCCAAACGTATCGGTGTTGCGGGTTACGGTGAAACCCGTCTGAGAGATACAAAAAATCCTTATTCTGCAGAAAACCGTCGTATTGAAATACGTATTCTTTGGGAAGGGCAAAAGAATTTAGTTCAAAAATAACTAAAACAAAAATCTCCACTCTGAAACGGGTGGAGATTTTTGGTTTGCAAGGGAGCGATTACGCTGTCGCCAATGAAAAGATTAAAACTTAAAGCTTAAAGTTGTGGTAAGATGTTCCTGTGATTAGAGCAGGGAGGTTGGCAGATTGTCAAGTAAGTGCAACACTAAAAACTTCAAAAGCAGATTTCCAATCATGCATTTTTCTTGGTCGATTATTTATCTCATCTACTGCTTTTTGCACATCGTCCTCGCTTATATTTCTAAAATCAGTCCCTTTAGGGAAATATTGTCTTATTATGTCATTTGCATTTTCGTTTGTCCCTCTTTGCCAAGGTTTGTGCGGTTCTGCAAAA
>JAZLLX010000104.1:0-18627 GCA_045598345.1 Acidaminococcaceae bacterium
TGGGGATTGAAAACTTGTCTGCAAAGCGAAGTGAGCAATCACCCGTCTTGCCCTTCTATGTTCCTTTAGGCAATCCACCCTCTTCACCAAGAGGGCAAACTTTCGCACTATGCCAACTTCCCTGCTCTAATCACAGGAACATTACACCATAACTTTAAGCTTTAAGTTTTTATCTTTTCATTAGTGACAACCTAATTGCTCACCCCACCACCGACCTTAAAAACTGTGTCGGTCCCCCGCCCCTTTATGGGCGGACGAGGATTCGCATAACCCCGCACACCTAAAACCCAAAATATAATCACAGGAACATCCTACCTTCCCTACGCCTTACTCCCTATTCTTCCCCTAAATCCTGATTCCTAATTCCTTTATCCTAAATTACTCATTCCTAATTCACCCTCCAACCTGTAACCTGACACCTGACACCTGAAACCTAAAAAAATTTGCACACTTTTCCTCCAACCTGACCTTTTAATAAGTGAGAGGACAAAACGGTACTCGCCACTCTTCAAAAAACTAAAACTTTTTGTCCACTTTTTCAAAGAGGATGACCTTTTAGTAAGTGAGAGGGGCAAACGGCAGTCACTACCCTAAAAAAATTTCAAAAAAAATGTCCATATTTTTGAAGAAAACGACTGTATAGTAAGTGAAAGGTCAAAACGGTACTCCAAATTCTAAAAAATTTTTGCACACTTTTCAGGAAAAACAACTGTATAGTAAGTGGGAGGACAAAACAGCCCCCGAAACTTACAAAATTTTTTTTCAAAAGAGGTTACACTTTTCAGAGAAAATGACTGTGTAATAAGTGAGAGCCCAATGAACTGCCCGCTAAAATTTTTTTTCAAAAGGTGGTTACACTTTTTTGAAAAAATGACAGAGTAGTAAGTGAAGGGGTCAGTGAGGTACCGCTTGAACTCTCAAAATATTTTAAGAAAGGAGGAAAGACAAATGAGCGTGAACGAAACCTTAGTCGGCCGTACCATGCAGGTAAAATTCAATAATGGTACTGATGTCAACGGCAACGCCATCGTTTCCAGCCGCGTCTACAGCAATATTAACCCTGCTGCCAATGCGGACGCTATCCATCACACCGCCACCCGTCTTGGCAGTTTGATTGATATGACTCTTACCGCTGTTTATTACAACGACAAGATGTTACTGGAAGCAGTGGCAAATGACGGGGAATAATCCCCAAAACAAATTTAGCGGTTAAAGCCGCAGAAAGGAGGAAATGCTATGGACAAAGTTTCCAAAACACTCTATCTGGTTTTCTTGGACACCGAGGGCAAAACTAAAACCTTGACCCTCAATAACCCTAAAGAAGACCTTGGTTACGAAACCGTGGTGGATGTTATGCAGGATATTATTGATGATGATACTATTCTCACTGCATCCGGTGCACATTTGGCAAGCGTCAAAGAATGTTACTACCGCACCGTTACCACAGATTATCTGGAACCCACAGACGGTGAATAACCATATAAAAATCCCCGGCCGCAAGGTCGGGGATTTTTTTTTATTTGTCCCGTACTTTCAAACAGGCATTTACCAAATCTTTGTAGTCCTTGTTAAGATATTTCATAATCTCCACCACAAAGGCATGGCATAGTGCTGGGTCAAACTGGGAATTGGGGAAAGTGAGAATCATATTGAGCATAAAATCACCCTTGCCGGAAATGGCAAACTTGAAGGGACGCACCGCATTGTTCAACGCATTCAGGGATTTTGCAAAGTTGTCAAACTGTTCATCATTTTTAATAAACTTGGGCATCAGTTCCACCTGGATAAGCACATAGGCACTGTTGTCCAGCAGAATCGCCATGGGCAAAAGTGTATTGCCGATTTCCATACTGGCACGGAACACCTCTGTTCCATTGGCATCCTTCACTTCCTCAACCGCAAACATTTCCATTTTGTTCTTTTGGAAATATTTGCGTAATTTTTCTGCCTTGGTCAAGTTTTCATTTTTGTCTGCCGCTTTGCCTGTTTCTGCAGCTTTGGCAGCGGCAACCTCCGTGGTTTCTGCAACTTTAACATCTTCCGCTTTTTTCGGCGTTGCAGTTATTTTTTCAGGTTCCTTCTCCTTAGGAACTTCCGCCGGTTTGGTATTCATAACCTCTTTTTCTGCAGCCGCTATTTTAGTGTCAACTGCATTTTTTTTACTGTTCGCTTTTTTCTTTTTGCTAAAAAACATTTCCACCCTCCTTTACATCCCTGTTCCCTAAAGGATATACATATTTTAACACAATACCACTCAAAAGGCAAATCAGGGTTTAGGGTTCAGGTTTCAGGGTTTAGGGTTCAGGTTTCAGGGTTCAGGGTTTAGGGTTCAGGTTTCAGGGTTCAGGTTTTAGGGTTCAGGTTTCAGGGTTCAGAGTTCAGGGTTCAGGGTTCAGAGTTCAGGGTTCAGGGTTCAGAGTTCAGGGTTCAGGGTTCAGAGTTCAGGGTTCAGGGTTCAGGGTTCAGGGTTTAGAAAAGTCCGCACTATGCTAACTTAAGGCCCCTTGGTGAAGGGGCTGTCGCTTTTAGGAACGTGGTTGCGACTGGGGATTGAGAACTTGTCTGCAAAGCGAAGTGTTCAATCACCCGTCTTGCCCTTCTATGTTCCTTTAGGCACTCCACCCTCTTCACCAAGAGGGCAAACTTTCGCACTCTGCCAACTTCCCAGCTATAATCACAGGAACATTACACCGAAACTTATAACTTTTAACTTACAACTTATAACTACAATAGCCCCCGCCCTTGCGGGGGCTGGCGCCTATAGGAACAAAGAAAGGCGACTGGGGGTGCAGATTACACAAAAAAATTTGCATAACGCAAACTTTTTTCCCCTCTTCTTGAAGAGGGGGGACCGCTTGCGGTGGGTGTTTTTGCATTATGCGAAGCATTCAAAAACTTTTAACTTCCCCCGTAGGGTGCGGGTTTCAAACCCGCCCGTATGTTCTTATTTTATCGTCTGTTTTTCGGGCAGGTTGCAAACCTGCCCCTACGAATAATATTTAATCACTGGAACATTTTACCATGATTGGTCTTTGCTCATTTGGTCTTTATTCTTATCGTACTTTTCCCCACACCCCTGCCCCTCTCCCCGGGGAGAGGGTTACTTTCGCGCTATGCCAACTTCCCTGCTCTAATTACAGGAACTTTTTACCTTCATTCTTAATTCTTAATTAGATTACGCATTACGAATTACGCATTACCAAACTTGTGCTGCCCCATAAAACGGCCTCCCCGCATCACTTCGCCCTACAAAAGTCCCATAACCATTCAATGTCAAACTGGCATTTGTCCTTAAATGTCCCGTCAAAGTACAACCGCTGCCAACAATTAGACCACCATGGGAAAGCAAAAACACATCATCCATAGTCACGCTTGACCCAATAGTTGTTGCCCCCTGCACATAAATCACCATCCGTCCCGTGAAAGTACTGCCTGCGGTAATTTTCAAATCCCCTGTAACAACCAGCATGGCATCGCAAGCGTAGTTACCTTTATTGATAGTGAGATTGCCCTCATGCTTTTGGATAAACCGTCCAAACCCGATTCTCGGCACATCCTCCCAGTCAGGCACCGCAATTTTTTCCAAGTCCGGCTTCGGCAAAGTAAAGGTCTTCCCCGTTGAATAAGTTGCCGTGCCCATATATTTTTTGGTATTGGTTACAGGTGCTGTGTACATACTGAAAATATAAGAACCCGCCCTGTCCTGCACTGCTTGTGTAGGGAAAAAATCATAAGTCCTGAGGGCATACCGCCTGTCACCACAGGTCGCCACCACTTCCGTCAGACGAAAATTGTTATCACTGGAAAAACTTACATCTTCTTTCAAAACACATTGCTGATTCCCCAGTATAAAAGGTAATTCCTTGGTACTGCTGTAAGCCGTCATGGAGTCCTCATCCCTAAGTTTTCCCATAGCAATATCCGCCACATTCCGCATATTTATTTTATCCAAATAATCACCCTCAAGTTTGGTGCTGTGGTGAATTGTGCTCATAATCAAAAGCCCAAAAGTTACCAACACCAAACTCATACTTAAAATCAGTAAACTGGTGTAGCCCTTTCTACGAGTCATTTTGCACCTTCCCGTTCACACAATTCAAAAGACGGTAAAAATCTTTCGTGCGTTCATTTTTGGTTAAAGTAAAACTTAAATAAACCTGCCTTTCCCCCTTACGCCGCACCCGCCAGTTGCTCACCAGACAATCACGAATAAAAAGAGGATTTGTACCCACGCCCTCATTGGTAGTGGTTTCAAAGTACAAACCCCTTACACTTGGATTAAGAAACACCCGTGTTGTTTTGGCAGGATAAACGGTTTTACAACGGATTTCGTTATTGTGCAAAGTAATTGCGGTTGCTTCCAACGCAATATGCCTTTCCAATTTTGTCAGCATATACCGTCCCGCATCCAACAAGTCCGCATCTGTTTCCATTCTTCGCCAGCCGCCGAAAAGGGAAAGCATTTCCCTGCCAAAGAGCAAGGTTATAATGCCCAAGAACGCCGTGCCTATAACAATTTCCAATAAAAAGAATCCCTTACGGCGTTTGATAGACATTAAGTATTTCCTCCCCGTTACAAGTCACTTTGGTATTGCTGAAATCCCCCGTACTGCCAGTCACGCCATAACCGTTGATGGTTATGCCTTCCCCCGCCGCCGCACTCTCCGCCACATTAAAAGCATTGTGCAAAGTGTTGGTGTGATACATAATCTGCAAAGTGTGGGCATAACCCCCGGCCAAATACAACATAAAAATCCCCAGTATCAACGCCCCTATTAAACTCTCCAACAAAATAAAACCCTTATTCATCTTCAACCTTTCTTTTAACAACTGACTATGGCAATACATCCGTATGATTATATAACAAGTTACAGGAGCACGAGTAGCCCCCGCCCTTGCGGGGGCTGTCGCCGTTAGGTTTATTCGGTGGGCGACTGGGGGTGCGGATTACGCAGAAAACTTGTCCGCATATTGCGAACTTAAGGCCCCTTGGTGAAGGGGCTCCGCAAAGCGGTGGGGATTGAGAACTACGCACTATGCCAACTTCCCAGCTATAATCACAGGAACATATTACCATCATTCTTAATTCTTCATTCCTAATTCTTAATTATAATCCCCGGAACATCCTACCATAATTACTCATTACTAATTACTCTCTATCTCAATCCTCCCCGTCACCGGCTGCAAATTCAAAGTAAGTTTTAACTCGTCATTATCTCTATGTTTCAAAAGAATATAAGTTGAATTCCCAACAGAACCTAAAGCAGAAAATCTAATTGCATCATTCATTTTATCTAAATATACACCCTTACATCCCATATCTTGAAAGTAATAATGTTTAGCAGAAATATCACTAATTTGTGCTCCAATAGAATACTCCTCACCACCATATCCAGAATAAATTAGCAAATGATTCAGTATCTTTTCACCATCAATATTATTTTCTGGAATAGTGAACATATTACCTTGTTGTACCATCCTGCAATCCGCCATAAAATGACGGGCAGCGGACTCCAACTGATGCTGTTGCATCTTAAGCCGCATATCCCCAAACATCGCCACCGCCCCCACAAACACCAAGCCCGTAAGAGCAACCCCCATCAATATTTCCAAAAAAATATATCCCCTACGCATAACCCAAACTCCCAACTTCTAAATCACGGAAACAACTTAAAAAGTTAAAAACTTAAAACTTAAAATTAAAAACTATGGTGAAATGTTCCGTTGATTAAAATAAAACTGTTCGCACTACGCCGACTTTTTCCAAATTCCAATCCCAGGAACTACCTACCTTCCCTAATCCCTAACCTCTAACTCCTAATCCCTATTTATAATCACCGGAACATCCTACCACAATTACGCATTACGCATTGCGAATTCCGCATTCCGCATTAATATTCGGGTATCGCCCCAAACAAATTAAAAATCGGGTGCATAACACTCAGCACCACAAAGCCAATAAAAACTGCAACAACCAAAAGCAAAATCGGAGCCAAATATTCCTTCATCTTCTCCAACTTCCCGGACAAAATATCCGTCCTAATCCGCACTGCTTCATTCAACATTTCCACCAAATTTCCCGTGTGATTCCCCACCATAATAAAAGCCCTTACCAAAGGCGTGAAAATATCTTTGTGACTTTGCAGATAAAGTCCCAAATCTTCACCCTGGGTAAGGGCTATTTTCATTTGTTGCAAAGCCAAATATTTTTGCTGTTCTGTAACTACCAATGCCGCCGAATTTATTGCCTCCAACATTTCAATCCCGCCGCTTAAAAGCAATGCCCACAGTTTGCAAAACCGAATTTCCAAAATATCCCAATATATATCTCGAATATAGGGCAACCGCAAAAAAACATTTTCTATTTTCTCTCCGTAGTGATAAATCAAATACCCCAACACAGCCAAAGCAACCAACGTTAATCCCCACCAGTCAAGCAAAAATTGTTGCAGGCCTAAAAGCCATTTCAAAGAGCCGCTCATAGGCGCCCGCATAGTGGCATACATACTGCCCACATTGGGCAGCACCACAAACAGGAAAAGCAGGAAGACGCAAAAACCGACTGCAAACACCATGGCGGGATAGATTAGCACCCTGCCAATAAAGGAACTGAGTTTGCTCTTTTGCTCATAGTAATCTGCCAGTTCATTGACCATATTCACAAACTCACCGCTCTCTTCCCCCGCCCTCGCCAAGGTCAGGCAAAGTTCGGGAAAATAACCGGGCAAATCTTCCATTGCCTGATAAATCTTTTTACCGTTGGCGATGCTCACGGCCAACTGCTTGCAAACATGCACCGTTGCTTTATCCTTGCTTTCACCGATAATACTCAATGCTTGTAAAATCGGCACACCGCTTTGCAAAATTGTTGCCAGTTCCTTAAAAAAATAAGTGCGTTGCCTGTCAGTATAAGCATCACTTTGCAATGGGGGTTTTGTGTCCGCCTGCTCCAAAGCGATAATCATACCATAATTGCTACGCACATATTCCGCCGCCTCACGGTAATTATCTATTTGCACCACACCGCTCTCCCGGTGCCCCATTTCATCCACCGTTTCAAACCGAAACATTTGTCCACCCAACCTTCCTGAACCCAATTAGGATTTTATTCTTATCGCACCGCCCGCATCAATGGAAATTAAAAGTTAAAAATTAAAAATGAAAAATTATGGTAATATGTTCCTTTGATTATATAACAAGTTACAGGAACATAAGTAGCCCCCGCCCTTGGGGGGGCTGTCGCCTTTGGGAGCATAGAAAGGCGACTGGGGGTGCGGATTACGCAGAAAACTTTGTTTGCATAATGCGAACTTTTTTCCCCTCTTCTTGAAGAGGGTGGCTGCCCACAGGAACACAGGGGCAGACGGGTGTTTTTGCATTATGCGAAGCATTCATAAACTTTAAGTTTTAAGTTTTTATCTTTTTCATTAGCGACAGCGTAATCCTATGTTTCCCCACACCCCTGCCCCTCTCCCCAGGGAGAGGGTTACTTTCGCATTATACAAACTTTTTTCCCGCCCAGGCGTGGGCGGGGTGGATTGCCTATAGGAACACAGAAGGGCAAGACGGGGTGGGTCGCTCTCTACGACTGAAGCAATAAACTTATAACACATAACAAACTCACTACTATAATCACAGGAACATTTTACCACAACTTTAAGCTTTAAGTTTTCATCTTTTCATTAGCGACAGCGTAATTGCTCACCCCACCACCCATAACAAAATTAAAAATTATAAGTTAAAAGTTATAAATTATGGTCAATTTTCGGCTTTGCCGAAAATTCCCAATTATAATCCCCGGAACATCCTACCCTCATTTCACATTTCTAAATTCACATTTCTAATTTAATTTCCAGAACATCCCACCACAATTACTAATTACTCATTACTCATTCCCCTATCACCTAATCCCTGACACCTGACCCCTATAACCTGCCCCCTAAAACTTCAACAACTCCTCATAACTCTCAATGGCAAATCTGTCCGTCATGCCGGAAATGAAATCCAAAACCGCCCCATCATACGCCAATTTATTACTCAAATTCCCGTACACTTTTTTGTTGCCATTGCTGACATATTCACCCAAATTATATTCCCCAATCAAGTCCTCATCCACAATTCCTGCCTCCGCATAAGTCGCCAACCACTGCATAAAATTCTCAATCATCAAGGGCTGGGACTGAGTCCTGCTCTTGAAATAATCCCAATCTATTGCACCTTTCCCCACATCATAGGCACCATCCAAAAAGTGGGCAATCTCCTGCAAAACCAGTTTCGCATACCTTGTGAAGGGCTTTAATTTCTCACTGCCATAGATATAAGTATAGTTATACGCCTTGATTTTATTAATCTTGTTTTCACACTCTTTACTGAAACAGATCCCCTGCTCAGGACTGCTGTTTTGGCAAATGTCCCCCACCATTTCCCCCATAATATTGGTAGTGTTCACCACCCCGCTGGTAATTTCCTTTAACTCACTGATTGCCTTATTGTCCAAAATATTCAAACGCTTGGCATCCTCAATATCCCGCCCCAAGTAAGCAATTTTGTCCGCCACCTTAACAACACAGGCCTCCCAAGTACCGGGATTAAAACTGCCTTTCTCCAAAGCATACAAATCACCGTACTCAGTCCTTGTCCTGAGATTATTCTGGTCAATCTCTCCGCAATGGGAAATGATGCCGTCCCGCACAGCATAAGTCAAACACAAATTCCGCAGTTTGTCCTTGCTGTCCCGCAAAAGTTCAAAATTATCTGCAAAATACACACCGTTCCGCTCGTGCCAAAACCTTCCCCCAATGCCATATTCAGCACGCAAGGAATTGATAATATCCTCACCCTCATGTCCGAAAGGGGCATGCCCCAAATCATGACCAAGAGCGATTGCCCCGGTAAGTTCACCGTTCAACCCCAGTTCCAACGCAATAGTGCTGCTCACGGACTCCACATGGGCAACATGCTCAATGCGTGTACAAACATGGTCATTATCAATATTGTAAAACACTTGGGTTTTATGTTTAAGACGGCGGTAGGCCGTGCTGTGCAAAATCCTTGTATAATCCCGTGCGAAAGGGGAACGGACATCACTGACCCGCTTTTCCAGTTCCCCCTGACGTTCCGTCATTATTTCCCAAAGAGGATTATTTTCATTCATCGCCACATCTTTAAACTTCAATCTGCCCATCTTCCCCTCCCCATTTGACAATGCTATTGTACCACAAAACCATCAGCAAATAAAGCACACAAACATAAACAATTTCCAACGAAAACAAACAGATGCTTTGCAAAAACCCCTAAAATTTCAACACTTTTTCAAAACATGTTGAAATTTTAGGGGTTTTGACGATTGTAATGGGAATTTAATTAAGAATTATGAATTAAGAATGCAGAATGATGGTAAGATGTTCCTTTGATTAAAAAAAGTCCGCTGAATGCAAACTTAAGGCCCCTTGGTGAAGGGGCTGTCGCTTTCAGGAACATGGTTGCGACTGAGGATTGATAACTCCGCACTATAATTCACTATGCACAATTCACAATGATGGTAATATACTCCTGTGATTATATAACAAATTACAGGAACATAAAATAGCCCCCGCCCTTGCGGGGGCTGGCGCCCAAAGGAACACAGAAAGGCGACTGGGGGTGCAAATTACGCAGAAAATTTTGTCACTGCCTAATCGCTCCCTCCACCATCCACTGAAAAACTACCGACGGTCCCCCTCTCCCCGGGGAGAGGGTTACTTCCACACTCTGCCAACTTCCCTAATTCCTTTATCCTGCTCTAATCACAGGAACATATTACCATATTTGTTCTTTGCTCTTTGTTCTTGACATTTATTCCAACAATTACGCCTTATATCCTTCCCCTAAATCCTGATTCCTAATTCCTTTATCCTAAAAAAATGGCGGAGACGGTGGGATTCGAACCCACGAACCCGTGAGGGTCAACTGATTTCGAGTCAGGCGCGTTATGACCACTTCGCTACGTCTCCGTATAAATTAAAACCTAAAGTCCCTTTGTCCTTCCTTCTCAATTTGCTCCAGATGTTCTGCACAAATCCGGCGTACATTTTCCTGCGGAATTGTGGGCAACTCGTTTTCTATCAGGGCATCCCCTGCTTTGCGGGTTGCCGGTGAAGCATAATCCACCAAAAATTCTTTCAAAGTCATTAAAGCATTGGGATGACAACAATTTTGTATCTGCTTGGACTTGCAAAGTTCCATAAACCGGTCGCCGGTACGCCCTGCCCTATAGCAAGCGGTACAGAAAGAGGGCACAAACCCCAAATCAATGAGCCACTTAATTACTTCATCAAGGGAGCGTTGGTCGCTCACATCAAACTGCTCCGTATCTGTGGGGCGTATTGCTTCTGTATAACCGCCCACGCTGGTACGGCTGGCGCCGCTGATTTGGCTGATGCCTAAATGCAAGGCCCTTGCCCGCACTTCCTGGCTTTCACGGGTGGAAATAATCATTCCCGTGTAGGGTACTGCAATCCGCACAATGGCAATAATTTTTGCAAAAGTATCGTCATCAATACCATTATCAAAGGCGGTGGGGTCAATGTCATCCGCCTTCTTCACTCTTGGGAAAGAAATGGTGTGTGGCCCTACACCATGCACTGCTTCCAAATGTTCTGCGTGCATAAGCAAACCGCAAAGTTCATAACGGTATAGTTCCAAACCGAAAAGCACACCCAAACCCACATCGTCAATGCCCCCATCCATCGCCCTGTCCATGGCCTCTGTATGCCAGTTGTAGTCATGTTTCGGGCCTGTGGGATGAAGTTTCAAATAACTTTCTTTGTGATAGGTTTCTTGAAACAAAATATATGTGCCGATGCCTGCCTCTTTCAGCATACGGTATTCTTCCACCGTAGTGGCAGCAATATTCACATTGACACGGCGAATGGCACCGTTCTTATGCTTAATAGAATAAATGGTCTTGATTGATTCCAAAATATATTCAATAGGATTGTTAAACGGGTCTTCCCCTGCTTCAATGGCAAGCCGTTTATGCCCCATATCCTGCAAGGCAATAACCTCATTCTTTATTTCTTCCTGAGTAAGTTTTTTGCGGGTAATATGCCGATTTTGTCCGTGATACGGGCAATATACACAGCCGTTCACACAATAATTGGAAAGATACAGAGGGGCAAAAAGAACAATGCGGTTGCCATAGAAATCCTTTTTGATTTGCTCCGCCAATTTGTAGATTCTGTCCACATATTCCGGTTCATCACAAACTAAAAGAACTCCTGCCTCCTTATGGGTCAGACCCTTGCGTAACTCTGCCTTAGCAAGAATTTCATCCAAAAGTTTTTTGTCATTCTTATGTTCATCCGCATATTTTAAGGATGCCAAAATGTCTTCATGATTGATAAATTCGTCCGCCACCAGACTCTGCGGATTATACTGATAGCCCAATGATTTCGCCTTCTTTCAAAAAATTTATATTTTTAATTCTTATCGTACTTTTCCCCACACCCCTGCCCCTCTCCCCAGGGAGAGGGTTACTTTCGCTTTATACTAACTATCCTACTATAATCACAGGAACATTTTACCATATTTGATATTTGCTCTTTGTTCTTTGACATTTATTTTTATAATTACGCATTGCGAATTCCGCATTACGCATTATTCTTCACCCTTAGCCCTTAACCCTTTCATCCCCTAATTCCTCTACCCTCTGACTATCGCTATATTCTTAGTAACCCGTACAATCTGCTCCTGTGAATTACCTGAAACCTGACACCTGTTACCTGATGGCTGATACCTGTCCCTTTCGCTAAAAACACAGCCACAATATTGTTGACGGTAAAGTCCCAAATCAAGGGAACGCTTTACCCCTGTTTCGTAACCTGTACGCCAATCTTCATAGTAAAACTTAATGCCAAACTCCGTTGCCGACTGCTTCGCAATTTCTTTTATGAAATCATGTTTTTGATAAGGACTGACCAAAAGGGTAGTACTGAAAGCATCATAATTATGCTTGGCCGCATATTCTGCTATGCGGTGTAGACGCACCCGGTAACAAGCCCGGCAGCGGCACTCTTCCTCCGCCAACATAGCACCAATCATTTTTTCCAAAGAATAATCCTTATCAATCAAAAGATTATAATTGCATTTGGTACAAAAATCCCGCAAAGTAGCCAAACGCTTTTTATACTCCGTGTAAGGATGAATATTTGGGTTGTACCAAAAAATATCAAAATCAATTTTATCTTCAGTTAGTTTTACTGTTGGGTAACAGGCACAAGGGCCACAACAGGCATGCAATAAAATTTTCATAGCAAAACTTAATTTAATTAATAATGAATAAAGAATAATGAATAATTGTGGACAATTTTCGCTTTGCGAAAATTCCCGATTATAATCACTGGAACATCTTACCATAACTTTAATTAATCTTTTCATTAGCGACAGCGTAATTGCTCACCCCACCACCGACCTTAAAAACTGTGTCGGTTCCCCGCCCCTTTAGGGGCGGACGAGGGTTCGCATAACCCCGCACGCCCGAAGCCCAATTACAATCACCGGAACTCTTTACCTTCCCTAATCCCTAACCTCTAACTCCTAATCCCTATTTATAATCACAGGAACATTCTACCATAATTACGCATTGCGAATTCCGCATTACGCATTATATATAATCACAGGAACATCCTACCATATTTGGTCTTTGCTCTTTGATTATTTGCTCTTTAATCAAACAACCCCACATCTTTATCAGGCACACGAACCCCCAAATACTTATATGCTTCCTGCGTCGCCAACCTGCCACGGAGTGTACGCTGAATTAAACCTAATTGCATCAAATAGGGCTCCACCACATCTTCAATAGTGGTTACTTCCTCAGATACTGCCGCTGCAATGGTTTCCACACCCACAGGGCCGCCGCCAAATTTTTCTATAATGGTGGTTAAAATCCGTCTGTCATTTCTGTCCAAACCCAAATCGTCCACTTCCAGTTTGGCAAGTGCTTCTGCCGCATCTTTTTTGGTGATTACTTTTGCCCCGTGCACTTGGGCAAAATCCCGCACCCGTTTCAAAAGACGGTTGGCAATACGGGGAGTGCCACGACTGCGGCCGGCAATTTCTGCCGCACCGGCTGCATCAATATCTATTTGCAATAACTCAGCCGCACGAGTAATAATAATTTGCAAATCTTCTTTCGTGTAAAATTCCAACCGGCACTGCACACCAAACCTGTCACGCAAAGGCGCCGCCACAGAACCAAGCCGGGTAGTTGCACCAATCAAAGTAAAAGGCGGCAAATCCAGACGGACACTGCGTGCCGCCGGTCCCTTGCCAATGATAATATCCAAAGCAAAATCTTCCATAGCGGAATAAAGTATTTCTTCAACGGTCTTGCTCAAACGGTGAATTTCGTCTATGAACAACACATCATTATCCTGCAAATTGGTAAGGATGGCCGCCAAATCCCCCTGCCGTTCAATAGCCGGGCCGCTGGTGACCCGAATGTTCACGCCCAATTCGTTGGCAATGATATTTGCCAAAGTGGTTTTTCCCAAGCCGGGAGGGCCAAACAAAAGCACATGGTCAAGTGCCTCGTGCCTGCCTGCCGCCGCCTGAATAAAAACACTCAGATTATCTTTAATTTGCTTTTGACCAATATATTCCGCCAAACGATGGGGGCGTAAACTGAACTGCCATTTATCCCCTGTAGTTTCTTTACTTGTAACAATACGGTCATCTGTAAATTCCATTTTTTATCTCCTGGCAAAAAGTTTCAAGGCCTGTTTCAAAATTTCTTCACTGCTTAATTTTTCCACATTTTCAATGCTGTTCAACACGGGCATAATCTCGCCCCGTGCATATCCTAAAGAGGCCAAGGCATCCACCGCTTCCGACACAGGCCCCTGAGTATTCAAATTCAAACTTGCAGAACTTGCTGCAGGGCTGCCGCCTTTGACAATGGTGCCAAACTTGTCCTTCAATTCCAAAAGCATCCGCTCCGCACCCTTCTTGCCAATTCCGGGAAGTTGTGTAAGAAAATGCAAATCCTGATTTTGCACTGCTAAAATAAAATTTTCCGGCCGGGTACTACTCAAAATCCCAAGTGCAATTTTCGGCCCCACGCCTTTCACCGTTAAAAGCACTTCAAAAAGTTTGTAGGCCTCATTATCCAAAAAGCCATACAAAGTGATGGCATCCTCCCGCACCGCTGTATAAGTCCACAACTGCACTTGAGCCCCTTCTTTCAAATCGCTCAAATTAGAGAGCGGCATATACACACGGTAACCCACGCCCCCCGCAGTCATTACAACTCCATATTCATTTGTAATTTGGGCAACAGTCCCCCGAAGCATTGCAATCATTTGTTTTGCACCTCTGCCTAATTATAACGTCTTATCAACGAATAATTAATAAAGAATAATGAATAATTATGGTGATATGTTCCTTTGATTAAAAATATGAAATCCGCTAAATACTAACTATCCTGCTCTAATCACAGGAACATCTTACCATATTTGTTCTTTGTTCTTTGCTCTTTGACATTTATTCTTATCGTACTTTTCCCCACACCCTGCCCCTCTCCCCAAGGAGAGGGTTGCTTTCGCTTTATTCTGACTTTCCTGCTATAATCACCGGAACATCTTACCACAATTACGCATTGCGAATTACGCATTACGCATTATATATAATCACCGGAACATCCTACCATCACTTCTAATTGCTAATTTCACATTTCTAATTGAATGAATCAACCTAATTGCTCACCCCACCACCGACCTTAAAAACTGTGTCGGTCCCCCGCCCCTTTAGGGGCGGACGGGGGTTCGCATAACCCCGCACTCCTGAAACCCAAAATATAATCACAGGAACTCCATACCATAATTACTCATTACTAATTACTAATTACTCATTCCCCTGATACCTAACTAACTCATCCACCTCATTGTTGATGCGGTGTTAATGCCGCACAGTGCCGCCGCCAAAGCATCCGCCACATCATCCGGTTTTGGTTTCTCTTTAATGTTCAATAAATGCTGTACCATATAAGTAACCTGCTCTTTGGTGGCAGAGCCGGTTCCCACCACACTGCTCTTAATCTGCATGGGTGTAAACTCCAAAATTTTCAGACCCTGATTAGCCGCCGCCAAAAGCACCACACCCCTTGCCTGGCCGACAGGAATGGCAGTGGTTACATTGCGGTTAAAAAAAAGTTTTTCAATACTCATCAAGTCCGGCTTGTAATGGTCAATGAGTGCGGAAATCTCTTCGTAAATTTTTTTTAGACGCATTTCCGGCAACTCATCCTTGTCCGTGAAAACCGCCCCATATTGAACTGCATGGATTCTGTTCCCCACCTGCTCCACCACTGCATAGCCGCAAATGGCAGTGCCCGGGTCAATACCTAACACTAACATTCTTGAAAAAAAGAGGTGCTGTGCACCTCTTTTAATTATTCCTCATCTGGCAAATCTGCGTTGTGGAATACATCCTGCACATCGTCGCTTTCTTCCAAATCGTCAAGCAATTTTTGTACTTTTACTGCATCCTCCGGCGACAAACTGGTCAAATTGTCAGGAACCATGGTAATTTCCGCAACTTCACATTCCAATTTGTTGCTTTCCAAAGCATTCAAAACTGCCTCAAAAGCATCCGGCTCACAGGTAACTTCAAAGCCCGCCTCATCCGCTTTGATGTCTTCCGCACCTGCATCAAGCACCATCATCATTAAATCGTCTTCCGTCAAATTGGGGAACTTTTCCTTGTCAATATCAAACACACCCTTGCGTTTGAACATCCACGCCACCGCACCGGTAGCACCCAAATTTCCGCCGTGATGTGTGAAATTGTGACGAATGTCCGCAGCGGTACGGTTACGGTTATCTGTAAGGCAGTTAACCATCAGCGCCACGCCACAGGGGCCATAGCCCTCGTAGGTAATTTCTTCCCAGTTGGCACCGTCAGTGCCGCCCAAACCTTTTTGAATGGCACGGTTAATATTATCCTTCGGCACATTGTTGGCTTTGGCCTTGGTCAGAGCCAGTTTCAATTTCATATTGCCCGTGGGGTCTGCACCGCCCAGGCGGACAGCCAAGGTAATCTCATTAGAAATCTTTGTGGTAATCTTGCCACGCAAGGCATCTGCCTTACCTTTTTTGTGTTTGATATTGGCCCATTTAGAATGTCCGGACATAATTTCCTCCAAATTATAAATATTTGTCCACTATTATACTACTATGACACGCAAATTTCAATCATTTAGATTTTTTTGCCTTTTCCCGGTTACTCTTGCGGTATTCCCAGGGTTCTTTGGCGTTGGGATAATGCCAAAGGCCCAGGCGTTGATTTTTGGCGGATTTCTCCAGTTTGTCATAATCGTTATAAAACTTTTTGTCATATTGTTTGTAATGCCAGGCCCAACCTTCCGCAATCTGTTGGCGGTTAATATTCCTGTCGTCCAAATAAATGGTGGCAACTTCCCGCCCGTAACGGTCTTTGTTCTCCACTTCCACCCGCACCGTTTTTTGTTTTGGCAAAATGCGGACTAAATTTTTCATACTTTCCTTGCCGCTGCTCTGCGCCAACTCCGGGGCATCAATGGCATACAGACGCAATTTGTGTTTCACATTTTGGGAATCAATTACGGACACCGTGTCCCCATCATGAATCCACTCCACCTTTGCATAATACGCATTGGCATTTGCAGCGGGAGTTTCACTTTTGCTGCAGCCCAGCAGCAGTGCACAGATAACTATAAGGGCAATACTGACAATGTTCGCTGCCCAAGAACGCATCTTCCTCATTTTTACCGCTAATCTCCTTTGCTAAATCTATGGCTTTATTATACACCTTTTCCCCGTCTTTCAAAACAAATTCCTGCAAACTTTGCAAATAGTGCAATGCCAAACTGCTGACATGGGACTTTTTCATAGACCCCACAGCCCTGCTGTAAATGGCAAGTTGCATAGCATAACCTTCATTCAGTTTATCCGGTGTAACCCCAGTTTTATAGTCCACCACACCATAAGTGCCGTCTGCTTTTTGATACAGGCAGTCAATCACCCCACGGAACACAATCCCATTATCCACCGGCAGTTGGAACCCGATTTCCCTTTCATGCTCCTCCGGTATCTGTTGGAACAAAGGACTGTTAATATAATTTATAAACATTGTCTTAGCATTCCCTAATTCCTGACCCCTAATTCCTAATTCCTGACCCCTGACCCCTGATACCTGACCCCTGATACCTGCATCCCATGCCTTCTCCGCATCCCCCTGATATTTTTCCAATGCGGTATGAATAAGATTACCCTGCAAAGCCGGATTCAAAACACCGCCCTTGCCATTCCCCTGTTGCCCGTCATAGGGTGGCAAACCGCAAACATATTGATAAAAATAACTCCGCTGGCAATGCAAATAACTCTGCAACATGCTGGGTGTGAACACTGCCACAGGACTTCCAACCGCTTGCTTAGTTTCTGCCACAGGCAAACAGGATGCCCTTTCTTCCATATCTGCAGAAGCAAAGGGGGAACTCTGCCCCATAATGTTGTCAACATTCTCCCTAAGAACATTCACTATATCCCGTTTGGGATTCCACTCAATGCGTGGTTTTCTCTGCCTGCCAACGGGCGGAACTTCCTCCTTGTCATGCAATGTACACCACAACCAGGCAGCAAAACTGTTCTTATCTTCAATGCCATCCAATTTGGTAAAATTGCAGGACATATACAGAGTTTTTTGGGCACGGGTAATCGCCACATACAACAGGCGTTTCTTTTCTTTTTCGTCCAACACTTTGTCCCGTTCCTTAAACTCGTCCCACACACTCGCATCATCCATATTGGGCAATTTCATCCCCAGCAAGCCCTTGGTTATATCAACATCAAAAGTTACAAAATTATTCCCAGTTTTAGAATGTGCCAAGAAGGGCAAAATTACATGGTCAAAGCCCAATCCCTTGGACTTATGAATAGTCATAATCTTAACCACACCTTCGGCGGGCAAATTGGCTTCTGTTTCCTCACTATCCCCCATAACTTTATCCAAAAATGCTAACCAGTCCGCAACACTGCATTTATTGGTTTCCACATACTCAATCGCCATAGTGCGAAGTTTCTCCACATTGGCTAAGAGTTGCTCCCCATTTTCCTGAACCAACAAAACATTGCGTACATCTAACAAATCATAAAGCAAATCCCAAAGTTCGCTCATCCCCAAATGCCGGGCCGCTTTTCTCAATCTGACAAGAACTTGCAGTTTAGCATTAGTTAAAAATTGTTGGAAAATTTCCCTGTTCCTGTCCTCACCTTTTTTCTCGCTTTGCGCCTTATTGGCCGTTATAAACAGATTGTTGATTTCCACATCACTTATGCCGAAATAAGGACTACGCAACACACCTACTAATGCCAAAAGATTTTCATCCGCCAACACCCGGAACAAATTGAGAACATCAAAAATTTCCTGTTTCTTATAAAAGCCCCTGCCTCCCAAACAAACATAGGGAATATTAAACCGCACCAATTCCTGTGTAAGGAGATTAACCTTTCCCATCTTGGACAACAAGATGGCTATATCGCCGTATTTGGCACCATTCTCATGCAACTCTTGAATATGCTTTGCCACCTCTATGGCTTCGCTCTGTAAAAG
>JAZLLX010000105.1:0-2061 GCA_045598345.1 Acidaminococcaceae bacterium
TGAACAGGATGCATTTATTGATGGGAAATGTAACGTTTTAGATAAGGGTATTTTGGATGTTGTCAGCAACTGTAGGGTTAAAGAGTTAAATTTTGCAGATGGCAGTACTCTGCAGGTTGACGGCAACAAAATTCAGACGAATCCTGCCATTACCTACACAACTGCTGTGAAAGCCGATGTCAATTCAAAACTCATCATCAAAAACCAAAAGAAAGGCGTAAATTATAAAATTTTCCAAAAAGCAGCACCGCCTTCGCTTATGTCAAGCGGGCCTATGCTGGGTTCGCCCGTGCCTAACGGAACTGAAATTTACGCCGAAAATATAGAAGATTGGGAAAAAATTGTTATGTCTTCCTATGGTCTGGCGTTAGACCTTGATGCTTCTGTGTTTGGTGATGGCGAACTGACATTGTGTTTTGAAGAAGACCCGAACTTGTCCGGTTATTCAGACATGAGCAATATCGTCAGCGGACTGCTCAATGAGCCGGAGGGTATGGCATGGATTGAGGATTTGTCCTTTATGCTGGCACTCTTGCCGGAAACGGATGCGGAAATGTATTTGGAAGTACTGAACAACTCTGTCAACACTTTGGCAAACATCAACACTTTGGCAAATGTGCAGGGCGGTGTAAGCGCCATCAGTTCCTTTGCCGGGAACAGTATTCAAAGCAATATCGGCACGGGCTCAAGACCTATGTTAGGCAACAGGGGTCAGGGGTCAGGTGTCAGGAAGGTTAGTGTAAATGAGAAGGACAGGGCTGCCATAGAAACAGTGGAACAAGGCAAGGCGGGTGAAGTAATGCCAACGCAATATGAAGAACAAAAATACGGCAAAGAAGTGTGGGCGTCTTTCATTCACAACAAAGAGAAAATAGAAGGCAGGAAGACAGGATACCTGGAACAGAACAGCACCATGCAGTACAACGGCACAGTTGTGGGGGCAGACCTGTGGAGCGGCAGGCACGGATTCGGCGGGGTGGCGCTGACCTATGGCAGCGGCAACACCAATTCAGGACAAATAATAAGCAATGTGAAAAACGAAGCGGACTATTACGGCATAAATGTCTATAACAGGCAGGACGTGGGCAAATTCAGTTTCCTGTATGACGTAGGATTCACCTATGGCAAGAACGATGTAACCATGAGCACCCTGGGTGAGGAAGACACAACAGCCAAACCCAAAGTAAGGGCATATACCCTGGGGCTTAAAGTGGAAGAACCCGTAAGAATTGGCGGAGCAACGGAACTGACACCCTTTGTCGGAGCAAGATACACCTTTGTGAAAACAAAGGAATATGAAAACAGCTTGGGACTTGGCTATGACGTGGACAACCAGCACTTGATAAATATGCCGGCTGGCCTGACCATAAAAGGAATGTATGAAACAAAGGAAGGATGGAAACTGGGAGGGACGCTGACAGGGGGCTACTGCTGGAATTTGGGAAACAAGGAAGGCAGGCAGAAAATAAGTTTTGGCGGCTACAGCGACATGATTGATTTTGACATAGCGGACAAAGGGGAATACTTTATCCGCCCCACATTGCTGGCAGAAAAAGAGAATCTGACTTTTGAAGTGGGATATAATTACAGCAAAGGCAAGACAACAAGAAGCAACAAATGGTATGTTAGTGCGAATATTGGATTCTAAAAAAAGCGGCGTGAGGCGGATTTTTAATGAGTAATTAGTAATGAGTAATGAGTAATTATGGTAGGATGTTTTGGTGATTATATAGTTAGGTTTTAGGTATTAGGTGTCAGGTATCAGGGAAGTCAGCATAGAGCGATAGTTACCCTCTCCTTGGGGAGAGGGGCAGGGGTGTGGGGAAACATTGGATTAGGTTGTCGCTAATGAAAAGATAAAAACTTAAAACTTAAAGTTATGGTAAAATGTTCCGGTGATTATAGCAGGGAAGTTGGCAGAGATTGTAGGGGGACGGGTTCTTGCCGTAGGCAAGGTTCCGCACCCGGGCAAAGCATCGCTTTGCACAATGTCAGCACAGAGTGACAAGTTTTCTGTGTAATCCGCACCCCCAGTCGCAACCACGTTCCTAAAAGCGACAG
>JAZLLX010000106.1:0-43738 GCA_045598345.1 Acidaminococcaceae bacterium
AAGTATTTCTGCTACATCCCCAACTCTTAATACCTCACCGTAATTTTCAAGCATTTGCTGTTATTCCTCCTTATCTTGTGTTATTTATTGATATGTTATACTTGTTCTACATTAAACCACATTGTTTATTGATGCCAAAAAACATCCATTTTCAAATATGCCATAATTAAAGAAAACAACAGATAACAGCAAACAACGAATGTTTAACAGCATATAACACAAAATGACAAGCAATGCAAAGTTTTGAAAAACAGACGTTTTCTTTTGTTATATCGTGTCATCTGCTGATGGGCAAAAAGAAAAAGCAGGCATTTAAACTGAACTGGTAAAATAAAAGTAGCCACTAAAAAAAGTGCCTACTTTTATTTTGCTATAATAAATAAGGAGGTGATTATATGGCAAGTAGAGGGCAGAAATTTAGATCATACACGGCAGAAGAAAAACTAAAAGTAGTTAAGTTGCATCTACAAGAACATATCTCAATAAGAAGTTTGGAAAAACAGACTGGCATAAGCAACGAACTGATTTGTAATTGGGTAAAACGTTACACTGAAAAAGGTATTAGAGGATTAGAATCACATAGCGGCAATTCTTTTGCCGTATTGCATTCTTCCAAGCATTTATCAGAATTGGAACGACTGAAACTGCTTACCTTAAAACAGGAAATAGAAATTGAACGGCTAAAAAAAGGTTATGCCGTGAAAGGAGTTGGTGCCAGCAAAACATTCGTTACTATAAGCGGCAGGAATTTGCAATAATAGACAAACTGCGTGCAAAATATTCAGTAACATTATTATGCGAAATTATGTGTGTGAACAAATCAGGGTACTACAAATGGAAAAAGGGACAGAACAATTCTAACAGATACGAACAGGTACGTAGAGAACTGACAAAACTTATTATCGAAGAGCATAAGAAGCACCCGTCTTACGGTTATCACAGGTTAAGTATTGGGATACTAAAAAATACAGGATGGATTGTATCCCATAACCTTGTGCATAAATGCTGTAAATTTGCCGGAATAAAGTCTAAAGCCCGACATTACAGATGTCACAGCGGTGAAGAAAGTGATCTGTACCCCAATATAGTATGCGGGAAACGGAATGTGCAGAAACCGTTGCAAATTGTCGTTTCGGACACAACAATTATTAAGACGTCACACTGTCATTGGGAATTGACGTTATTGATTGATGTTTTTAACAACGAAATATTGGCACACAGTATTTCTTCTGTGCCAGTTTCAAATACCACTTATTTTAAATGTTTGCATGAGCTTATGAAATTGTTGGATAAAAAAGGAGAGCAGAAGCTGCCCGTCATTCTGCACACAGACCAAGGCAGCGTCTACTCATCACGTGGGTTCAGCCAAACCCATAAACATTAGAACATGATTCGGTCCATGTCAAGAAGGGGAGCTCCTACAGACAATGCTGTTATTGAAGCTTTAAACGGCTGGATAAAGGAAGAATTATATGTTGATTTCAATATTTACTATGCTGAAGATGTACCTTCTTTAATTGAAAAATATGTCCAATACTATAATGCTGAACGTGCGGCTTATGCTTTAAATTACAAAAGCCCACTTCAGTATAAAACCGAAATGGGCTTTTAATGCTTTCATTTGTGTCTACTTTTGTTTGACAAGTTCACCACGCCGCTTTTTGGTTATTAGAACTCATATTCATCACTATCTTTAGCCGGGACAATCACAACACCGTTACCTGCCAAACCTTGGGGGCTCAAAGCAATGCTATTCACCGTAACATCAGGAATGTAGATATTGTTATAACGCTCATAGAAATTAAAGCCAATGTTAAAGTAGTTATCAAATTGTGTTTGTGCCTTCATGTTTTCCAAGAAAATCATGGTATCCGTTGCACTGTAGCGATTAGGCATTACATTAGAGCCATAAGTATCCGCCAAAACTATACCATCAAAATACTGCTGTGATTTGTCTAAAATTTGCAATCTCATTCCCCCACCATTTCCATATCCGCCGATGCCGGAATTTCCAGTTTCAAACTGATGCGGGTCTTCGGCAAGTTTATTGGTTTCCTCTAATTTCTTTTCCAAATCATAACCAAACAATACAGGACTTAAATCAATCGTCCTCTGACCCTGTCCCGGAGCATAATAAATAACAGCTGCCTCCTTGTCATAAGGATTCATTTTGCCATAGACATCCGTCTTAACCCCCATAACAAATAATTCTGCTTTATCAGAAACACAGAGATTGTCAATTACTAAAGGTCCATCAGAATGAATTTCCACTTCCGATCCCGTCAGTGTAGTAATATGTAATTCTTCATTTGCTCCCTTGTTGTAGTTAATTACATTTTTACCACCACCGCCTGCACTCTCGCCAGTTCCATAAATTAAGATTTGGGTATCATTCTGCATATCAACTTTATTCAAATCAACATTCCAATTATTACCAGCCAATACCAGGTTTTTCTGCACATTGATATTGTCATAACTGATATTTGCATTTTCTGCTTCTGAATACAATGCCACACTCTCACCTTTAATTGTTCCGCCAATCTCAATTTTGCCGTTTTGAGTGCCTACTACCGCCATTTCACCGGCAGTCAAATTTTGCACTCTGATATCATCACCATAGGTGGCAATATCCAAACTGCCTTCTGTAGTAATATTATTATGTACCTTAATGCCTGGATCAGCAATGCTGCCGGACGCTGTACCTGCGGGCGGTGTGTAAGTACCTTCTTCAAATCTTTCTGCATACTCACCGGCTCTCTCATCCTCACTGCCGCCTTTGGTGTAAAGCCGTACAAATTCTTTAGCAACAATATCGCCGGTTACATCAATGCCGCCCTTGTTGCTAGTGAGTTCCAGGCCTCCTTCCTGTGTTTCAAATTTAGTTGCATCTATAACTTTAATATCCCTCTCTGCTGTCAATGTAATGTCATCTTTAGTTTCAATAAAGGCATTGTCCGTGCCTTCATCACCAAAAGTCAAATTGCCTGCAGAAATCATGTTCACTGCTCCGCCGGAGGTTATCTTGGCATTGACAAGCGCATCACCGCCAGTTCCCTGCCCTTTGGTCTGAATTGTCACATCTCCGTTTTCAGCAATAATATCACAAGTTACATCAATATTCCCTTTGTTACTTACAATTTCCAAATCGCCTTCCTGTGTTTCAAATTTAGTTACATCTATAACTTTAATATCCCTCTCTGCTGTAAGAGTAATATCATCTTTAGATTTAATTTCTGCAGCGCCTGATGTGGTGTCAAATTTCAAATTGCCAGCGGAAATCATATTCACTGCTCCTCCGGAAGTGATTTTAGCACTAACAAACAAATCTCCTGCAGTATCATTCTGACCCTTAGTTTGAATGGTTACATCTCCGTTCAGGCAGATAATTTCTTTAGAAATTGTTGTTCCCTCATCAAAGACCAATTTGACCCCATCCCCGGAAACAATATCCGTAATGAGATATGCCTTGCCGGCGGCAGTATATTTGACAGTCCCGTCAGCCCGTACCATTTCATACGTCAAATCATCATCTGTATATGTTTCAGTTATCTCAACAGTATGATTTATATCCTTTATAATCGTTCCTTCATGTGCATAATGATAAATATCACCATCTGTTGTATCGCTTGTTGTTACTGTAATATTACCTTTACCAGTATGTTCAGTGCCATAAGCATCTTTCTTCAATGCAGTGAAAGAACCGCTGGCATCAATGGTATATACGGAAGTGATTTCAATATTACCGCCGTTGGCAATATAATCTGAATCAGCGTGATTATAGATACCTGCCTTAATTTCGGTAAGTTGATCACCATAATCGTGATAATCGTCCAATGTAATTTCCCCATCACCATCTTTATCCGTCAATCTGTCGTATGTTATATAACCATTCGCTTCCAAAATAATATCACCGTTCTTGGTTTCAATAATACCGGCATTAACAATGGCACCATTATTGGAAGTAATCTTAATATGTCCATTTTCAGAAGTCAGCCCACGCATAATTGATTTAGGTTCTGTTCCACTTGCAGTATCTTCTTTCAACGCAGGCAAATTATAAATGTGACTGTAACTGGTTATCTCAATATTTTCTGTAGCATACAGCGCCTTCGTGTTTTCAATACTTCCCAAAGGTGCGTTCATAAGAATATTGCCGTGGGACACCGTTTCCGAAACGCTGGTCAATTCATCGGTGTTGTAAATATCACCGCCGTACATAGATTTAAATGTTATGTCCCCTCTGGAAGTATAAATATCGCCGGTGTTATAAATACCTTTGAAAGTATGTCCGTCAACCATGCTCGTCTTAAGATGTCCGGCAATATCTGCTGCTGACATTTCTCCAAAATCCAACCCATCCTGATCCATTGCATCCGCATTCAAAAGAACTGCACCCTTGCCCGTTCCCATAACATAGATATCACCGGTATTATACAAATTGCCCGTTGCCTGCAAAGTTACGTCACAACTGATTGTATTGGTTTGGTCAGTATTAAGTACATGGATATCCCCATGATTAACCAAATCCTCAGTACTGTCCATAAACACTTCCCCGTCAATGGAATAAATCTCCCCGTAATTTTCCGTTTTACCACGAGAATCCAAATGAACAATACCATTGTCCGCATCACCTGCCTGGGCAGCCAAAATTCTGCCAAAATTTTTGATTGTGGCGTGACTTGCAGTTGGCAGGTCTTCATATTCCAAGCCAGTCAGGTTTTTCAATTCCTTCTTAACATCTTGTGATAATAAATCCGTTTTTACAATTTCAAAATCGTCCAAAATAACATTTCCGCCGGGGAACGGGCCGCCTGTAATATCAACACCTGCACTTAAAGCCGCCCTGTTATCCAAACCCTCCACTGATAAAATCACCACATCTTTTCCTGCATAGATATGAACAGTTTCATCTGTAACCGGCGCAACCGTTGCCTGACCCTGTGTTGCCGCATCGCCATTGTAGATATCTTTAAGAGAAAGCATGGTAATACTTTCCTGTGCTTCTATAGTAGCATAATTCCATATACCGTTGGCACCTACGGACACATAACCTTTGGGGGCCTTGATGCTGCCGCTATTGGTCATTGCACCTCCGCTATGAACAGTCACATCACCTTCCCCTAAAATTGTAATATTACCGCTATTCCCTATTGTCCCTGTTATGGCACTGACCGACACATTTCCATCTTGAATAACCCTGATTGCCCCTGCATTGGCAATACTGCCCCCCGCACCAATGAAAACACCTTCATCACCTTGAAGGGTACCACGAACCTCATCATTAACCACATTTCCCGATAAGGTATAGTCAGCACTTAATGTTGTGTCACTGAAAACTACATTAGTTTCCTTAATCGCCACCAATTCAACGGTTTTCTTGGCATAAATTGAACCGCTATTGACAATATCATGACCGTAAAGCCCTGCACTGCCATTGAGGGCGGTAATACCATGGTCGGAACTGTTAATTACAGTGCCTTCATAGGACATTAAAAGGACATCACCCTCATTGGAGAGTATCCTGTAATTGGTGGTAGTAAGGTCATATCTGGCTTTCATGGTCACATCACCCGGCACGGAAATTGAGAAAGTATTGCTTAAGGATCCATGCTCCGCCATTAAACTTACATTGCCTGATGACTGCATTTCAGCATTTGCTGCCACCACATTTACCAAATCACCCCCAAGAGATGTAAGGTAAAGATCCCCGTTTTGAGCCAGCAGGGATGCCCTGTTAGTGACTTTACCGTAACCAATAATATTTATCCCGCCGGATGCCGCCTTAATGTTTGCACCTTCATTATTATATATAGTTTCCTTTGTGCTTAAGATTTTGATATCACCGCCATATACGCCGGCGGCGTTAGAAGTAATTGCTCCGCTATTTTCAATTTTCATCTCAGCAGAAAGCAGAACAGTGCCTGCGTTGGTATAAATATTTCCTGTATTTTTTAATAGGTCATTGCTGTTATAGTCATTGGACATCATAATGATGACATCACCGGCATCGGTAATACTGATTGCTCCGGCATTACTAACATTTCCGCTACCTCTGATGGAAACATCGTGAGCGGCAGTTATATTACCTGCATTAAGCAAGGCACCGTTACTTTCCAGTGCAACCTTTGCATCACCTGCCGTCAATTTGGCATAATTTTTAATTGACCCGCCATACATTTCAATATTACCTTCAACGCTGTTGATAGCATCAGTCGCTCTTGTTGACGCACTGCCAACAATAATCTCACCGCCACCAAGAAGTTTCACATCACTGTAGGCCCGAATGTTGGTACTATCTTTGATTTTAATATCCCCTGCAGCAAGCAAATCCACCATATTCGTGGTCTGCAAATCGCCAAATGAATCAATGGAACCTGTAGCGGAAAGCATAGTGATACCTGTATCGCTTTCAAACTCTAAAGGTTGGTTTGGTATGACATTACCGGATGTAATAGCCCCTGTATTGGTAATATTTCCCTTTGCTGTGAACTGCACAGACCTCTGAGCATTTACCGAACCTTCGTTAGAAACCCAACCTTGCTCACTGAAAACATTTACCGAACCGCCGCCAGATGTATTTCCGCCAACAGTCAATATTCCAACATTTGTGGCATTACTATAAGCCGTAAGTACAACATTTCCGGCAAATATTGTCAGCGAGCCAGTATTGCGGACTATATCAGCAGTACTGGTAAATTCTATATTCCCATTGCCAGTAATACTGCATGCACCATTGTTAAAAACACTTTCTTGACCATAAAGCAAAATATTGCCTTCTGCTGTTTCCAGTTTTGCAGCATTACTAATCTGTTTCGCCGTCATGTCAATATTACCATTCTTCTTGACCGTAATACTACCACCATTGGTAATGAAACCATTAGCTACCGAAATATTTACATCCCCGTCAGCAGTGATTTTTTCAGGGATTAGGGCATCAAAACGACTTTCGTATCCATTCTCCGCATTCACATAAACCCGTCCCGAAAGTTTATTACCCAATTCATCATGCTTGGCAATAACTGACGCTTTTTCATAAATCCAAATTCTCTTGCCTTGCATAAGGACATCGCCATCATTAGCAGTCAGTATAACAACAGAAGGTCCAGATTCCTCGCCAATTTTCAGGTAATTTTGTGCTGTAAGAATAATATCGCCCTGTTCGGAAGTAATATTTCTGCCACCGCTCAAAGTTAAATTCATCCCCAGCATTTCAATGTCTTTTTGGGCATGCAAAGAAGTATTCACATTCACCGAACCCTGTTCTGCCAAAAGACGGATGCCGCCGTCAGTATAACTGCCACCGTAGTCATGGGTGTTGGCATAGGTAACATAAGAAGTAGCGGATTTCAAAATAATGTCACCGCCAGTTGCATAAATATCCCCGCTGTTGGTTACTTTCAAATTGCCGTGCATAATCACGCTGCCGTTACTGCTGCCAATCGTGGAAGTGTTAATAACATGCCCTTCGTTGGACACCAGTTCCACATTACCGCTGTCAGATGTCAAAGTATAGGCGGTGTTATCAATATCCGTCTTACTATGAATCGTGATACCGGTTCCGGCATGCAAACTGATATTGTTGACAATGCTTCCTTCCTCCGCCAAAAGGGCAATGCTGCCGCTCGTTTCTGCAGTTGTTGGATTCAGGAAATCATTTTGGAAATCGTCCACATTATAAACACTGGCATGGGCGGACTCCAAATGGATTTTCCCGTTGCCTGCATACATATTGCCCGAATTTTTTAAGTTGTAACCTTCACTGTCCTTAGTTGTGCTGTCCGCTTCAATAAGCACATTGCCATTTTTGGTGTAAAGATTACCGTTATTGATAACCCAACCGCCGCCGATGTGCGTGCCGAACTGGGTGCCCTCACCCTTGAAAACACCTGTACCGTAAACCATAATATTGCCATTATCCGCATAAATGTCTTGGTTATTGGTAAGTTTGTTTCCTGCCACCAAATTTACACCCTTATTGCCGTGAATGAAACTGTCATCACCTGCCACGTTGGCTCCGTTCACAATCTCATTGCCTGCAATAATAGTTACCAGCCCTTCACTCGCTTCAATGGAATCATTGTTGACCAAATCATGATGGGCATACAAAGTCACAGACCCTTTAAGCGCCGCCAACTGGGCATTATTGGTCAAAGTGCCGGCATCCGTATATACCCCGTTACTGTCCTGCAATCCTAAAGTATAAATCATTACATTGCCCTCTGAGGATATGATACCATGCTCATTGGTGATGCTGTGACCGGCTTTCAAAGTAACATCCCCAGTAGCCATATACATGGCACTACTATGGATTTCACCCTTTTCTGCAATCAAAGTAATAGAACCATTTACCGCAGTGTACGACCCATCACTCTGCTTGTTCGCCTGCAACACATCATCATAAACATCTCCCTCCAGAGATTCCAAATAAATACCCTGTCCGGCAATATAGGTTGCTGCCAAATTTTTAATATCATTCCGGGCGATAACTCCAATGGTATTATTAACTCCCATCAATTTACCATTAGTTAGTGTTCCTTCACTATAAGTTACAAAGGACCCGCCTGCTATAATTTCATCAGTCATTCCATCATCGTGACTATCAACCAAATTCAAATCACCCTGTTCATTAAAGACAACTATATCCTTTGCTGCTATCAAATCGCCCTTAATGGTCAAAGCGTTATTTAGTGTGGTATCAGAATTCGTTTTGTAAATTCTTAAATCAATGTTCCCCTGCAATGCTTTGTCAGTACGTCTGCTGTTGGTAACATCTATGGAAATATCACCCGCCGTATTCAAACCGCCGCCAACTAGGAAAACATTATTGTTTGCGTCCACATGGGCATTGGTGAAACGGTTGTTTGCACTGCCCATATCCACTTCCGGCGCCTTCACGGTCAAATTCGTAGCAATAATTTTGGGTGCTGTAAAATCGGCGGTGTTTTCTGCCACATACTGTTGCACAACGGAGGCCTTTTGCAATTCTGCATCACTGACCTTCATCTTTGTGCCATAAGTAAGAGCAATCCTTTCCCCCGCAATCATGGTAATGTTATTGGCACTTACAACGCTGCCTACACCGTCATCCTGATAGATTTTGGTAGCCGCCCTGAAAGTTATATCATTTGCCTGAATGGTTCCCAAAAGGCGGATTTCCTCCGCCGCAAAATCCAAGGTCATATTAAAGGTCATATTATCAAAAGCAAATGGTTCATCAATGAATTCCAAATCACCGTTCACGGTCAAAATAAACTTTTGACCGCCACAACTTACGGAGGCAAAATTCAACTGGCCCCCTGCGGCCTGATTTTTGTCGTTATCAATAAGAGCGGTGCTGACACCTTCCAAATTCATATTGCCGCTTACTGTTTTCAAAGTAATACTGTCGTGTTTTTCACCGCTGTCCATGGCTTTATCCGTGTTCTTAATCCGCAGGGTCTTGTCATAATTTACACTGTCGTCCGCATTCAAAGCATAGCCGATATTTTCACAAGCATCCAAACTAATCTCACCATGGCTGTCACTGCGGATGTAACCCTGTAACTGACTGCCCTGTTTTACACCATAAATGCTGCCGGCGGAACGAAGATAAATATTGCCGGATGCGGCACTGTAGGACTCATTCTCCACACCTGCTGTCATAGTTACCACATTCATATCCTTAGCAACACTATTGACAACTGCCTGCTCCAAATAAATGTTTCCCGTTGCCGTAGCAGTCAGATTGCCGTCCGCATATAACCGCATATATTGTGTTGCACTGCCAATGTTACCATTATTTGTACCCTTTTCCCCTGCCAAAAGCATAATATTGCCGCCCGCAATGGTAGCAACTGTTGAATAATTGTTGGCATTAACTGCGGAAGCAGTATTCACATCATTGATACTGCCCAAACTGGTGATTGTAACATTACCCGCCCCTGCAGCAATCTTGGCAATATCCAAATCCACATAGGGTGCGGCCAAAGTTCTGGACTTATCCTTACGGCTTTCCACAAAGACATTGTTATTCGTACTGCCTGTGGTCGTAATACTAATGGAACCGACACCGCTCTGCTGTACGCCAATAGCCAGCCGGTCTTTGATAACCGCAATGCTGTCCCCGTCCGCATTTGTTTCCCAAGTAACCGTACTGGGGTCAACCTGGGACAAGGTTTTCAAATCATTCTTCCTCGTATCCAACCCCGTCATATTGATGCGGGTTTCGTTGTCACTGTTCAAACCCACACCGTTTTTGACTTCAATATAGATATTTTTGCCAAACAAATTCGGGTCTTTGTCGCTGGACTTCACCCCCGCCTTCGGATTGACAATGGAATCATCCAACTGGTACAAAAGCAAATCCTTGTCCCAAACTTTATATTGTTCCGGTGTTTTATCCAATTGTGCTTGCAGTTCTGCCTTTTTATCAAGGTCAGTTTCTTGATCAATTTTCTCAATAAGCCGATTGCGTGTTGCTTGTAAACTGGCACTTTTTTCTGCAATCAAAGCACTGTCGCCGCCTTCAATTATGCCCATACCCTTCCATTGTTCCAGCAGTTCATCCTCTTCAATGGCAGTACGCATCACATAGGGCAGGGCATCCACCAAGCCCCCTTCGGGAACTGCAATATGAATGTCACCGTCATCGGCATAAATCTTGCCCACCCGCAAATTGCCATTATCCTGTTTAAGCCAAATATCACCCTTGGCAGAAGCATTCACACTGGCGCTTAAGGTATCACTGCCCAAGGCATTCTGTCCCCCACGGAGAACAAAATAACTTTGAGCACCGCCTGAGTCCTTGCCATAAATACTGCCCTTACGGCTTTCCAAATCAATTCTGTCTGCCGCCGTGATTTGATTATATGCCTGTACAATATTGCCGTCCGCCGTTAAAGTAATTAAATCCGCATTCGCGCCGGTCAATTTCAACACATTGATGGTACTGATATTATCACCCACGGAAGCCCCCGTCCGGTCATTGGTTCTTATGCCAATATTCCCGGAGCCGGTAACATCCACAGTCAAATCCAATTTGTTACCATTAGTAATATTGATTCCCTCAAAGCCCTTTTTGTCCGCCAAATTAACACTGGCACCATAGATACTGCCAAGTTTTTGCTGAACCGCACCATTGGCGGCACTTATCTCTACAGACCCCTTTTCGGTCACCGCACTGCCGACATCATAACCCTGCATATTGCCAATATTTCCGTTCAAAATAACATTGCTGTTATTGGCTGTAATCTTCACATGGGAGTTGTCTGCAGTATCCCCAATAAACTTGATGTTGAAAGGATTGTCCGCTTTCACACTGATTACATCCGATTGGACTGTTCCCGTAGTTTTCTTCCATGTATAGGACCAACGCTTGTGACAGCCCAAATAACCCGTTGTCCAACGGCGGGTGTCTATTAACCTTGATTCTTCACTAACTGCAGTATAATTGTGCTTAATATACACTTCGTCCGAAACTGAACCATTGCCGCTGCCGATGTATTCACCATTAGGACGGTTTTCATTGGCGCCCGATTCCGACTTTTGCAGTTCTGCCTCGCTGCACCAGGAATTCAAAGTGCCGCTGCTCACATCCTGCTCATCGGCCAAGCCCCACCATTTTGCCATAAACTCTTTGTAATACTGCTCATAGTTGGTCTGAGAATAGCCCGTAGTCCAGTTGTACTTCAAACCACTGGTAGGGGTATAGACATAATTTCTGTAACCTGCTGAAGCGACTTGGCTGGAAGTCGGTGTAAATTCCATCTCTTCCCCATTTACAACTTTCAAATATTTTATGCCATTACTGGTAACCTGTGTCTTAACGCCAGTTGTAACATCCGTAAATTGTACCAACCCCGCAACATCATTCACCACCAAATTATTGGTTTTCAAATTATGGGTTGAATTACTGGTCACATCAATATTGTACGCCCCGTCCAAGCAGAAAATTTTGCCGTTCCCCGTACTGGAAATTCTGCCCGTCAGATAAATCTTGCCGCCGGAAGCATCCACATTTTCCACCAGCAGATTGTCTGTGGAAGGATTGTAATAAACTGCAACCTGACGCTTGTAATAATCGTCAGCTGTAAGCACATCTTTACCTTCTATTACACAATATTTCGGATTCCCCAGTACTGCCTCATCCGTCAAGTTTCCGTTACGGTTGTTGTTCTTCAAACTGTTTATCTTAGAACTTATGCTTGCTTCGTCAATATCAACATAGTAACTGCCATAACCGCTTTGAATTGTACCGTTAATATTGATATCCGCAGCATTGATATAAATTTCCCCGCCGTCAATTCTGCCACCATTAGGCACTGTCCCGCCTTGTGAATAAGAATAAGTACTGGAACTATTCCCTCCACCTCTATGTGAATTTATAAAATCGTTATACAAAGAACTAAACTGGGCTTGCACACTTCCGCCAATATTCACAATACCGTCCGTGAACCCTTGGGCAATCGTGCCGTTGGGGGCGTGCAATTTCACCAACTTGCCGCTGATGCCCGCACCGCCGTCAATATTGATATCATTATGTTCAGATTCTATATAAACATTGCCTTTCTTGCTGTTAATGTTCCCATTAATTTCAATATTCGCCAAAGCATAAAGGCAGCCCGGATCAATCTTAACTGTCTTGCCGTTCAAAACATAGGAACTGGCACCGTAATAAACGGGGGAACCGGACCATTTGCCGGTAATAGTGATCTTATTATCCTCACCTGCGGCAGGCACAATCACATTCATACCCACATTCAGGGTCTTGTCCGTGTTGTACCGGGCAATGCTGTCACGAATCTCCTGTTCCGTGCCGGAAATGGAAACATCATTAAAATTAAGTTGCCCGCCCGGGTCGTCCACAATGATATCATTAACTTTTAACATGAGATTCGTATTATTGGTAATGTTCACGCTTGGAGTTCCTTTTGCCTCCACCTTGCCCTTGCCGTAGAATGAACCCGTATCCACATTCACATTGCCACCGCTGGCAACAATATCGGGAATCTCAATATATGTGGTATAAATCTGCTTGCCTTCTTCAATATGTTCCAGTTTGGCAATCATATTGTTAATGCGTTCCAACTCTGCCTTATAACCGTTATACGCAGATTTATCAGCATCCATGGACGAATCGGAAACCAGTTTTTGCAGTTCCAGACGGCGGGTATTCAGTTCACTGACATATTCGCTGACACCATACTTGAAAGAATCCCCGCTCAGGCCGCTGCCCTCGTCCGCAACAATATC
This sequence comes from Acidaminococcaceae bacterium, assembly GCA_045598345.1. Lineage (GTDB taxonomy): Bacteria > Bacillota > Negativicutes > Acidaminococcales > Acidaminococcaceae > Phascolarctobacterium_B. Next base: position 13,231 of record JAZLLX010000106.1, read on the forward strand.
CACACCGCCCTCAAGCAGATGTCTGAATTCCTCAAAAGTATAGACATTATAACTTTGTCCCTGACTGGCTTTAATCATGGCCTTTTCCGCATCATTGGACACCACAAAGGTTCCTGTTTTGCCAATAGTGATACTCACTATGTTGCTGATGCCGGCAGTGACGCTGCCGTCCGCCTTGAACCTGTTATTATAGCGTTCACCCGAATCGGACAAATTGCCCTTTTCCGTGGCAACATAAATTTCCTTATTGTATTTGTCCCTGTACATGGAATGTCTTGCTTCCAACAAGTTAATATGCTCAGTGCCGCTATCGGCGTACACATTGGCATGACGTACGGACTTGACATTCATGGCACTTTCCACATTCACCGAATTATTTTGAGCAAGCGAATTATTCAAATTGGGGTCAGTACTGAAGGGAATCAAGGCGCCGCAATAGGTTTCCGCCCGGGCAATCAATGTGAAATCACTGTTGTGGCCGAATTCATCCTTCCCCGCATAGAGATTGATGTCACGCAGACCGTAAATATCGCCGGACTTCAAATTCAAAGTGTTGGCTCGGTTAATTGTGTTATCCGTGGTTGCACTGGTGGCACCTGCCGCCCCGGCGGACATTTCTGAATATGCCGTAGCCGCCACTTCCAAATTATCGCTGGCACCCAGGGAAATATCCTTCTCCGCCTTAGTCCCTGTAATATGTGATTTTTCCAAATTGATAGTGTTCGCAGAATCAATATTATTTACCAAATGCAGGCAAACACCGCCCACCGCATTAACTGTGTAATCATAAATTACCGGCCGCAGAATCCCGTCAGCAACAGCCCCCAGATGGATTTCCCCTCCGCTATTCAGTTCACTGTTCTTAATATTCAATGTATCTTTAATGGTTACAATATTTTCCGCTTTGGCGTTTTCAATATCAACAAGCCCAACCCCATTGCCCTTCAACATGTAATTTTCGTTGCTTTCCGAAGTTTTTTTGTTGAGGTTGGCAGTGGTGTTGGCATAACTGTGCAAATCACCGGTTGTAGTAATTTTGGCGTTGTCCAAATTTGTTTGGGTATTCAAGGTAGCCGTATTATAAACCCGTGTGCCTGCACCGCCCACCAAAGTAACAGTCAGGGCATCCGCACAAAGTTGCATATCCGCAACCTGCTCCGCATAAAATTTTGCCGAACCCACTTCATAATTACCTTCAATGGTAAGGGTGGCACTGCTGCTCACATTGTTCTCAACCTGAGCCGCATAGGGCATAATACCAATGGTGCTGCCGCTGGATGCCTTGGCATGGTCGTCAACTCTTGTATTAGTGGTGGCAGACACTTGCAAATTATCCACATGCTCAATCTTTTTATCATTGGTATTCACAGTAGTGGAAATTATATTTCCCAATGCGGACTGACTGAAATTACTTTCACTATCAACCAAACCAACGGAAGTGGTGCGGATATAATTCTTCATTGTGGTATTGTCGGAAGCATAAATATTGACATTTTTCACATTACTGCTGCCGGACAGGAAACCAAAATCAATAAAGCCGATATCCGTTGTCAGATTTTTATAGGAATAAGTTCTGGACTTGTCAACTTCAATACCAATACCGCTGACACCCACTGCGTGTACGGTGCTTTGCAAATTATCGCCTGTCTGCGGTTTGTACAAGCCGGAACCCAAAGTGATTTCATCGGCAGCATACATTTTTACATCCCCGGTGACGGTCAGTTTGATATCTCCTGCGGTCTTGGCAGTGTTAATCATACCGCTGCCTTGCACCAGACCCACTCCCACATCCGTGGATTCCGCATGTACAGAAGGACTGCCGCTGACTTCTACCGCAATTTTCTCTGCCTGTAATGTACCGCCGTTCATAGTAATTTTTCCGGACGCATTGTCTGACGCAGTATTCAAGAGTGCCGCCGCATTCACACCGGCCACATTCACGGCAGTTACTTCACCGGAAACTGATAATTTGTCCTCTGCCTGTACAGATAGGGCATTGTTTGCCTTCATCTTCACATTTGTCAAACTGATATCCATGCCCTCATTCTGCTTAAGGACTTCGGACTTGGTTACTGCCACGCCCACACCATTGTAACCTGCCTGCACTGTTTGATTTTTCAACGCACCTTCAGACAATGCGGACACCGTAATATTGCCTTCTGCCAGCCATTCGCCGCCGCTAATGGTGGCTCCCAGTTTTTCTTCAACATGTTGCTTATTTATTTCCACATTCACACCTAATGCGCCCAAATTGCCGCCGCCCAATTTAGTGTCTGTGTTAGTATTAGCATGACTGGTCACATCAATATTACCCTTGGCATACAGTTTGGCATTCAAAAGATTTGTCTGAACCCCTGCCTTTTCGCCTGTGCCAAGATTCTTATTGCTGCCGCCCTCCTGTATATCTGTATCAATAGTGGTAGTCCTGCTGTCCGTCTTGTCAGTGATGTGTCCCTTTAATCCTGACAAAACATTTTTAACATGAGTTTTGGCTGTTTCCGTCTTACCCTCCGCCTTTTCAGCGTCATAATCATTATCACTTACGGCATTGATGCTTACTTTCGTGAACTCATCCAATCCTTCATAATCTTCTCCTGCCACTGCCAAACCAATATAGTTGTGCAGTACGCTGACCCCGATATCCACCGCTCCAAGGGTGGCCGCCACCATTGTACCGTTAATATTTTTAGTTTCCTCCGCCTTGACTGTTATGTTGCCGGCGGAATAGAGGGTTGAACCGTTCACATCCGCCCGTACAGCCGAATCAATCTTGTTCAGGCCCACGCCTACACCAATACCTACAACAGATGACCCTGATATATTCTGATTGTTGAAACGGGTTGTAACATTGTCCGAACTCAAAACATCAATCTTCTTTGCCCTTACTGCATCCGTGCCGATAGTGGAGTCCGCCACCCCGGCATAAACGCTTTCCTGCAAGGTATTGTTGCTGACCAAAACCCCCACTGCTCCGCCAATGGCAGCCCCGATACTCACATTTGCAGATTGGGTATGGCTGTCCGTAACATTATTGGCACTGATGACATCTTCCGCTATATTGTCAGCGGTATGCTCCACAGTGCTGTATTTCAAAACCGCATCCGTGCGGGAAAAATTGTCAAAATTGGCAACAGAAACACCAATACCGCCACCATATACAGAACCTGCAAAATCCACCGCAGTTATATACATATCCACATCATCCTTGTGATCCGCAGTAATGGACATGCCCTTGTTTTTGCCCCTCACATCCTCCACATAGGCCTTGGTGGTTTCGTCCTCCTTGAAATAGGTAACACCCACATTGACACTGCCAGCGCCTAACCCGGAACCGGCTACTGCCGCCGCCGTATTGGTAAGTTTGGCAACCCCTTTGCTGTCCCCGTCCACTGTGAGATTATTGGCATTGAGGGTTTTTCCTGCACTGCCTTGAGCGGCAGTATTTCCGTCCACAAAGGCCACAATGGTGCGTTCATCTTCATTTTTGCTGATACCGCCGCCCACACTGATGGCAGCCCCTTCACCGGCAATAACATCCGCTATGGCATTGGTGTTGCTTGATTCGTGATAAATATAATCAGATGCCTTTACCAACACATTGCCCGCATCATTGCTGTTGTCCTTATTGACATCACTGTTTTCCACGCCGGCCTGAGTGGTTCCTCCTATATAATCCGTATTGACAGTTACTCCTGCATTGGCAGTCACCACCTTACCGCCGGCAGAATCCCAAGAAACAGAATTGTAACCTACAGACAAACTGGCTGTGAACACCGCACTGAAGAAATCATGCTTGGCATCCGCATCCACCACCAGCCCCGTACAATTTACGGGGCTTCCATTGACACTGTCCCTAATCTGCAAATTTCCGGCAGATTGTCCCAGGGCGGTCACTGTGGCATTAAGCACCTTTGCCAAAGTGTCCCCGGTAACTTCGTTGGAAGCAATGCTGGTGCCCATGCTGAGGGTATTGGCAATGGCAAAAGATGCCTTGCCCGTATAGTTGTCTATATCTTCATCACTTTGGCTGACAACTCCCACATTTTTATTGGCACTGACCGTAGTGGTCCTACCCTCATCACCCAAAATTGCCTTCGTGTCATTGTCAATATCATTCACGGTGAATGTGCCGCCCACATTCACAACATTTTTAACTATGCCTGCACCGATGGTGTCATTCTCAACGGTCTGTTTGCCGGCTGCCTTCACCAGCAAATCATCCAACTTATATGTGCCGCCTGCCAAACCTGCGGTTGTATCCGCTGTGAAAAGATTGCGGGAACGTCCCAAACCGATACCTAAAAGATTGCTCACTCCGTCAGTACTGAAAGCCAGTTGACCGACCACGCCCACGGTCTTGGTCTGATTGTCCGTATTTGCCAATACCTTCACCTGACCGGCATTGGGACTGCCATTGTTGATATTAACATTACTTATGGTAGCGGAAGTGCTCTTGTCCAGTTGGGTGGTGGCATCCGCACCCTGAACCGCCACTTTGCTGCCGCTAAACCCAAGTCCGCAGCCCACACTGACGGTATCAAAACGGGCGGTGTCCTCCGCCTCCACAGACATAGAATTTCCCAATTCAATGGTATAACCTTCCACCTTGGCGGAATTAACCTGTTTCTCGTTAGCCGTTGCCCCATGCAACAAATCCAAACCGCCAATCTGATTAACTGCGAAAGCGCCTCCGATGGATACGGTTGCGGTGCCCACATTCAAGCCCCCCGCACCTGCACGCAAATCGCTCTTGTCCACGCTCTTAACCGTGAAATCTGTTAATTTTAAGGTCTTGCCGCTGCCGACCGCCTCCGCCCTGACATTATTACGCCCCAAATTGACTGCCACTGCACCGTTGGCGGTGGCACTGATTTTATTCTGGCCGAAAATGCCGCTGCCGGTGGCCGCCACTGCATACATCAGGGCATCGTCCTCCGCCTGAATTTCAACAATGGTCTTGCCGTCATCATTTTTGGAAACATTGCTGTCGGTCAGAAAGGCGTTAGTGTTTGTATTCAAATAATTTTCCGCCCAACTTAAACCCAAAGCCAAATCGCTGATGGAAATTTGGCCTGCCAAATTAGCCGTGGTATTACGCTGGAACGCTTCAATAGCCAACTGGCTGGTTTTTAAAGTGCTGTTGGCAACCTTGGCAATTACATCATTATTGAGGAAGTTCAGCCCCACGGAACCGCCGCCGGCAAAACCGTGACTGGTACCATTTCCGCCCACCGTCACCGCCACTGCCCGGGTGGTGCTTTCCGCTTTCACATCAGAATTGCCGCTTAAAGTAATGGTGCTGCCGGTCACTTCGGAGGCAAAGTCATTGTTAATGTTGTTATAAACCCCTGCCATACCGATGGCCACATTGGTTCTTTGTGCCGCCCCCAGTTGGGCGTTCACTTCCACCGCCGCCGTAATAATGGAATTGCCGTGGTCTTTCAGATAATCATCATTGCTTCCCTGGTCCATACCATTTTTGGCTTCAGTGACATAAGTTTCCCCCGTTGTATCAAAGTGGTACCGCTCCAACTTGGTTTTATTATCGGCAGTGGTTTCTGCCAAACGCTTGCCGCTTACATATTTCTTGTATGTATCTGTTTCGCTAATCGTGGTATCGTATGCCTTCAAACTCAAGGTTTGTGCATTCATTTCTGTCACATTGCGGATGGCAACCGTCACATTGTTGTCAAGAACATTAAAGCCCACGGCCCCTTGGAAGGCGCTGGAACTGCCATCGTTAGAATTGGCAATGCCAACACCCAGTACCGCACTGATTCCCGTAATGTCTGTAAAGGCGTGATTTTCCACACCTCCCAAGGACAAATATTTGCCCCCCTCAATAATGGCGGAAGTGTCATTGTTGATTTTGCCCCAGGCAAAACCCGCCCCCACACCCCCATTGGTTTTGAAGGACTGCACATATTGTGCAGAAGCATTGGCGGTGAACTGGTAGGATTTATTGGAGGCCGTATTTTTTATGTCCGTATTGACCCCGGAAAGCCCCTCGTTCACTTTGTTATTTTTCAGTTCTGCCGAAGTGCTGTAATCAGCAAAATTCAAGGAAGCGCCTGCGACCAAATACCCGGCGCCGCCCCCAGTCCCGGAACTGGAAATTGTTCTTGCCACATCCGCCGCCAACGCCCCTGTGCCTAAATCGCCTGCCTGTTCCGCAGTATTCACAATCCTGTCCGCATTTTTGATTTCGCTGTTGGCAATCAGGGAATGTACATCATTTTTCACAGTGTTCACTGCCGCCGCCCCGGTGAACAAGGCCTTGTCAGAAGTACTGCCATATTCAGCATTCGTGAAGTTAAACCCAAGACCGCCAGTAGCCGCCACAATCAAACTTCTGTCACCGGCATAAGTGTTCAGAACATTATTATCGCCGGTATTGTTAAGGGTTATTTTAACCCCGTCCAGCACCGCTGCTGTTTTGGCATTTATCTCATTGATACCCAAACTTGCCACTCCGGTGAATGTCAGGGAGGGCAATGCCTCACCCGCATGGGGATTGGTGGCTTCCATATCACCCGGTATGGGTGCCCAATTTTCGTCCCCCAAGCCGAAAATATTTAGGAAATTGTTATTGAGTTGCCCAATTTTATTCTCCAAGTTGATTTTCTTGTTCTCAAACCAATTGCCCAAGGAAGCCATTTTACCGGCAGCATTAGTGTTTTTGCTGTCAACAATGGAAAAATCTGCCACCACATTAAGAATATCCCCTTCTGTAACTGTTCCCACATCCAAAGCATCTGCTGTGACTTTTCCTTCCACTGCCGCAGAAGTACCGAAAAAAGCCGTCCTGGCGGCACTGTCCAAAGTAATGGTTTTTGCCAAAACTTTCTGCTGCCGCAGTTTGTCCGTATCATCCTCCGCATATTCTGTGCCGGACAAAGTTGCCACAGCGTCATTGTCCATAATGCCCACAATATTATTTCTGTCCACATCAATAATATTCACGGCAATACCGCCGGCCGCTTTATAGCCCACAGCAAAACCGCCCGCAATGCCAATCACATTGGTGTTGTTATAGCCGTTAATGTCCATAAGATGGGCATCTAAGGTGGCTTCATCGTCCACGGCAACAATATTGTTGCTGTTCACGGTTATCAAATCCACCGCACCGCTCACATCCGTCCCTCTACTGCTGCCCATGCCCAAGGCGACTGCTATGTTGGTTACATCCGTTTCCGCCCGCAATACCAAATCATGATTTGCCTTCAGTTTTGCCCCTTCTGCCACGGTAATAATACTGTTGTTGTTCAAGCCGTGCACGCCCACGCCCACACTGGCATTTAATTTGTCGCCACCGTTTAATGATGGGAGATAACTGCCGTCATCCAGCAAATCACCGTATAAGGTCACTGCTTTCAGTTGCAAGTCACCGCCGTTGACGGTTTCAATCTGACGCTTGTTGCCCACCAGAATTTGGGCATTGTTATTTACCTTGTCCAAAGCATAGTTCACATTCAACCCGTAATTGGCATTTTCATTCAACCGTCCCCCCACATAGGAACCGGTGTAACAGCTGAAATAATTTTCCGGCACAACAAAGGCAAACAATCCCGGCACAAAACTGCTGATAAAGTCCATAAAGGAATTGTGCTTTTCCATTTCAATGGTATGTTCCACACCACTATTATCCAAATATTTGAACTCGCCTGTTTCCAGGAAATTGCAGAAATCCTGAACCTTGCCGTCCTGTTGCAAACTGTCAATCATTTTAATCAGTTCGCTGTAATCCTTAGTGCCGTTAGTGTATTCCGCCTTCAAATTGCCTTCGCTGTCGTAAGCATCAAGCAATTTCTGCAAACCGTCACTGTTGACAACCCCGTTGTAGGCCTGCCACAGGGCTTCTTTATCTCCATCGGTTAAATCTCCGCTCAAATTATTCTTAAACTCAGTTTCTGTTATGCCGCAGAAAGCAAAAATAGGTTCTTTCAATTTGTTGATACGGTTGTAGGGAGCCAAGGCCTGGGCATTAAGTTGAACCTTCTTGCCGCCCAGGGTGACAACACCTTCAGCAGGCGCCCCGTCAGCCGCGCCCCCGTTGAGAACAATATCCGCACCATAATCCAAATTACGCAGGAAAATGGCACCGCTCAGCAATGCCCCGGGATGGGTCTGATGATCAGCGTCATAGTACTCAGTTTGATTTGCCGCACCGCCAACAATATTGGTATGCACATCCTGCACATCGCTGATGGCATTTACAGACAAATCACCGGCGGTTGTCACCTTGGCATCCTTGCCAAAATTTACCTTGGCAAGGCCGGTTTCATCCATATAACCGTAACTGATACCCGCCTTTAACAAATCAGCAATCTTGTCACGGATGGTTGTATCATTCATTCTGTTTAAATTGATTACGCCACGTTCCCCCAGCCATTGGGTGAATTTTCCCAAAATTTTATCATCCAAGGCGTTCTTGCCAATTGTATCACCAATAATATTTGCCAAGAAGTTTTTGAAAGTGCCGGCACGGCCGGAAAAAGTATTTTCCGTATAAATGCTTTCCGCATCAATAACCACATTACCGGCATTGATGCTGGCCAATGTCCCCTGCACATCCACATTGGCTTCATTCCTGTTTTCCAGATAATTCACCAAAAAAGCCATAACCGCCTTGTTGCTGGTTGCCAATTCCGTAGTCATTTTCAGAGCATTGGTGGCTTTGCTTATGACTGTAATATTCTTACCGCTGTCAAGCGAACTCTGCCTGCCAAAACTCAAATTGGCCTTGTTCACATCATCCACCACATTCACGGCAAAATTAAAGACCGCCCCGCTCGTCATAACCAGACCGCTCACACCGGTGGAGGCGATGGATGAAAGTTTGTCCGTTGCTTCCGCCCTTACAGCCACATTGCCGTTTTCCGCTTTCAAGTCACCGTCAATATGCACTGCGGCCTCATTATCCACTTTGACATAATTCACATTCACACTGGGAATAAAGTCACAGTTATTGCCAAAGACATGGCTCATGGCACCGACGGTCAAACTTTTGGTGCCTACATAGGCATCCACATCGGCCTTTGCCGATATCTGCAAAGCATCACCATTGCCCGCATCTGCCGTAGCCGTAAGCAGGGAATTTTCCCCCACATTCACTTCCGCCGTATTGGTAATATCTGCATAAGCAGCATCCAGACCGTTTAATAAAAAGCCGAACCCGTTCAGCATCTTTTCCCCCCAAAAACCCTTCCATGAAGAAGCAATGCTGTTACTGAAAATCTGTTCCGCCTTGGCATTAACATTCACCTTTTTGCCCGTAACCTTGCCGTCATTAATATTGATTTTTGCCATGGTGGTCACATCAGTCCCAATGCCCTGTCCCGCCGTCCACGCATCATCATACTGTGCCTTAAAATCACTTTCGGACAAATCCTGTTCGCCCACACGGTAGCGGACTTCATTACTCTCTTCATTACTCTTATTCACATACACGGAAAAATCCACATTATTGGTGGCAGTGGCTGTAATATTCACATCCTTGGCCGCTGTAACAATACTGCCCCCGTCAATATTCACAATTGCCTCCACCGTGTTATTGGCGACATTCTTGTTCTCGTTATAACTTACCTCCGCCGCCAAAATTATATCGCCGCTGTCCAGCGTGCGGGTTGCGGTTAAATTGGTAACACCCGCATCAGTCAAATCTGTACCGCTCATATTGACCAAATCCGTAAAATCCGTTGTGCCGGTAATAAGTTGTGCCGCAGTTTTATCACCATCTGTAATATCCATACCAATATTGATTTTACCTGCCTTCATACGAATATCATCCGTAGCATTCACCTTACCCTGAATGGCAATAGTACCGCTGGCGTTGATTGGTACAGCCATAGCACTAACCGCATCCACTGTAGCAGAAGCAATATTATTGCCAACCTTATCATTCCACCATGCAGTCGTAGGCGTAATAACTGTCAATGAACCCGTATTGATTGCACCTGAAGCACCCACTACCATACCATTGGGGCTAAGGAAGAACAAATGCCCGCCAATTTTACCATTGCGAATGGCATTCACTGTGCCGTTTATGTTTATGCGATTATTTACGAAATTCATTAAGGTGTTAAACTGTGCTGTATTTGCTGAGGAAGTGCCAAAATACATATTGGCAATATCCCCCTGAGTAACATCAAATTTATTAAAGCGGCTTACACCCACACCATTGCCCGCATCCGAGCCGGCATAAATCTTATACATATTGCCATTGTGAACATCTGCCGTTGCCCCGTCAACACGGGTAATTTCCGTTGCATAAGCAGGACTAAAAGACGGCCACGTCATCATGCCCGTTGAAAGCATACCCAGCACCGCTTTTTGAAGAATGTCCTTTCTCTCTTTTTTCTGTAAAATGGTGTACTTGCCCATATCCGCACCCCCTATAACTATATATACGCACGCAAATTTAAAATATTTACAATAATACATTTATCCCTTTGTATTTTACCATTTTCCCCATTTAATTGCAACAAAAATTGCTTTAATTTTACACTAAAAAAGACAAAATTCCCTCCCCTCATCCCTTGCACTTTCCCAAAATTTATCGCAAAGTTTTTAGAACACACCCAAAATTGATATAAGATTACAAAAAACTGACTTGATATTGAATCAGTTTTTCATAAAATCAAGTCAGATTTGCCACTAAAGCAAAAACAAAATGGTATTTTATATGATTACACTGAAAAATTTAATTGCAAATTAAGAATGATGAATTAAGAATTATGGAAAAAAGTTACCTTGATTAAAAAAAGTCCGCATAATGCGAACTGATTTCCCTCTTTCTAAAGAGGGTGGCTGCCCTTGCGTCCCCCAAGAGGGGGAAGAGGGCCACGAAGTGGCGAAGGGGGTTGGGAACACAGGGGCAGACGGGTGTTTTTGCATTATGCGAAGCATTCATAAACTTTAAGCTTTAAGTTTTTATCTTTTCATTAGCGACAGCGTAATTGCTCACCCCACCACCGTCTTTCTATGTTCCTTTAGACGGTCCCCCGCCCCTTTAGGTGCGGACGAGGGTTCGCAAAACCCCGCATACCCGAAACCCAAATTATAATCACAGGAACATTTTACCATATTTGTTCTTTATTCTTTGTTCTTTGACATTTATTCTTATCATACTTTTCCCCACACCCCTGCCCCTCTCCCCGGGGAGAGGGTAACCTTCGCACTCTGCTGACTTTCCCAAATCTAATCACAGGAACATTTTACCGCAATTACTCATTACTCATTACTAATTACTCATTCCCCTAAATCCTGTATCCTGATTCCTATATCCTGAAACCTGACACCTATCCCCTGAACCCTATTTCTTCTTGCTCGTCCCCAAATAGGCCGCCTTAACATCCGGGTTTTCCAGGAGTTCCTTGCCCGTTCCCGTCATGGTAATTCTGCCGGTTTCCATTACATAGGCCAAATCTGCTACTTTCAATGCCATATTGGCATTTTGCTCAATCAGGAGAATGGTCACACCCTGCTTGTTAATCCTTTGGATAATACCAAAAATATCCTTGATTACCAAGGGTGCCAAACCCAAGGACGGTTCGTCCATCATCATGAGTTTCGGCCTGCTCATCAGGGCACGCCCCACCGCCAGCATCTGCTGCTCGCCGCCGGAAAGTGTTCCTGCCATCTGCCAGGAACGCTCCTCCAGACGGGGGAACAAATCATAGACCTTTTTTATATCCTCTGCAATGCCCTGCTTGTCGCTCCGCATATAGGCGCCAATCTGCAAATTTTCCGCTACGGTCAGATTGGGGAACACCCGCCTGCCCTCCGGCACTAAAGTGATTCCCTTTTCCACAATTTTTTGGGAATTCAAGCCCAAAAGTTCCGTATCGTCATAAGTCACAGAACCGCCGCCCGCCTTCACCAGACCGATTATGGAACGCAACAGGGTGGATTTTCCCGCCCCGTTCGCCCCAATCAAAGTTACGATTTTTCCCTCCGGCACTTGCAGTGACACGCCTTTCAATGCTTCAATGCCCCCGTAGGACACTACCAAATTATCTATTTTAAGCATTTTCTTCCACCCCCAAGTACGCCTCAATTACCCGTTTGTTGTTCTGAATTTCCTGCGGCGTACCTCTGGCGATTTCCTCACCAAAGTCCAGCACATATATTTTTTCCGCAATGGACATAACCAAATCCATGTGATGTTCAATAAGGAAAACCGTCAGGTTATATTTGTCACGGATTTGACGGATAAACTGGGTCAGTTCCTCCGTTTCCTTGGGATTCATGCCTGCCGCCGGCTCGTCCAAAACCAACAGCACCGGCTCTGTTGCCATGGCACGCACAATTTCCAGACGGCGCTGCTCGCCATAGGGCAAACTGGAGGCCTTTTCCTCCCGCAGTTCCCACAGCCCGACTTCTTTCAGAAGTTTTTCCACCTGGGCTTCCGCTTTCCTCTGCTCCGCATTGTACCAGGGCAAATGCAAAGTGGCGCTGAACACATCTGCTTCCAGACGCAAATGTTTGGCAATCATAACATTTTCATATACGCTCAAATCCTTGAACAGGCGGATGTTCTGGAAAGTACGGGCAATTCCCAGTTTGGCAATGTCGCTGGGTTTCTTCCCCGTAATCATCATATTATGCCCCTTGTACCCCTCAGGGTTGAAATAAATATTGCCTTCCGTGGGGGTATAAACCCCCGTAATCATATTGAAGGCCGTGGTTTTGCCCGCCCCGTTAGGCCCAATCAACGCAACAATTTCCCCCTGGTGGATTTCCAGATTAAGATGGCTTACTGCCACCACGCCGCCGAAACGCATAGTGATGTCGTCCGTTTTCAAAATAATGGGATTTGCATATTTATCAGCCATGATGCTCCTCCCCCTTCCAATATCCTGCAGGATTTTTTACAAACCGTTTGAATTTGTCCCAGGTAAACTCTTCCGTTCCCATAATACCTTTACGCCAGAACAGCACGCACACCATCAAAAGCACGCTGAAGATAACCATTCTGAAGCCCGGACGGAACAATGGTATTGCCATGCCGAAGAGTTCCAAGGGTTCGTCAAAGACACGCAAAAATTCCAGACCGCCGGTCACCAAAATTGCGCCCAGCATAGACCCGGTTATAGAGCCCATGCCGCCCAACACGATAATCAGCACGAAATTATAGGTCAAAGTGAACAGGAAGTTCTTGGGGTCAACCGTCCCCAGCAACGCGTCGTACAGGCCGCCGCCCACGCCGGCAAAAAAAGCGCTGAACATAAATGCCATACATTTATGCTTGAACAAATCAATACCCATGGCCTCCGCCGCAATTTCGTCCTCACGGATGGCCTTGAACGCCCTGCCGTAGGAAGAATTGATTAAAGCGGTGACAAAAATATATGTTAAGGCACAGACCACAAAAATATAACGGGCATCATTCAATGGCGGAATGTCCTTAATACCCAACGCCCCGTTGGTAAAACTTTGGGCGTTGGTAATGACTATGCGGATAATTTCCGAAAAGCCCAAGGTGGCAATGGCAAGATAATCGCCGTGCAGCCGCAGCACCGGGAAACCGATCAGGAACGCCACCAATGCCGCCAAAAGGCCGCCCACAATCAGGGCAACCCACACCGGCATTTGAATATCTGCAATCAGGGGATTCATGGGCACCGCATAGAACACATTGGACCTGAGTTCCACCGGCACGGTGAAAATGCCTACGGTATAGGCGCCGATTGCCATAAAACCTGCCTGACCCAAGCTGAACTGACCGCAAAAGCCGTTGACAATCTGCAAACTCAAACCGATGATGGCATAAATCATACAAAGATTTGCCACCCGGCGCAAATAAGCGTCCAAGCCGTACTGGGCGTAGCAGGCGGCGAAGAAAAGAACTGTAACGGCAATGGCTGTAAATAAATAATTTTGTTTTTTCATAATTACACCTTCTCCGTCGTCTTCGTCCCCAAAAGCCCTGTGGGCTTGTAGAACAGAATCACAATCAAAACAATAAAGGCAAAGGCATCACGGTAGCCGCTGAGTGCGGGGAAGAAGGCCACAATCAGCACTTCGCCCAATCCCAAAATGAAACCGCCGATAACCGCACCTTTAATATTGCCGATGCCCCCCACAACCGCCGCAATAAAGCATTTCAGTCCGGGCATAACCCCCAAGTAAGGCGTAATGCCGGGATAACGGATGCCCCACATAAAGGCGCCGATGGCGGCAAGGGATGAACCGATAACGAAGGTAATGGAAATAATATTATCAATATTCACACCCATGACACGGGCAATTTCATAGTCCTTGGACACCGCCCGCATAGCCATACCTGTCTTGGTGTGGTTGATGATGTGCAGCAGCACCGCCAGACAAACCACCAGCACCACCGGGATAATCAGGCAGATGACCTGGGTACGCACATCACCAATATTTATATTCTGTGCCAGCAAACTGATTTTGGGGAAACGCAAAGGCCTGCCGCCAAAAGCGTAGTTGGCAAAATTTTCTAACAAAAAAGAGGCGCCGATGGCAGAAATCAGCACGGAATTTTTAGGCGCGTCCCGCAAAGGACGGTAAGCGCAACGCTCAATCGCCACACCTAAAACGGCTGTTGCCACAATAACCCCTATCAGAGTAATAAACCAAGGAATATGGAAAATCCTGATACCGAAAAAAGCAAAATAACACGCCATCATTACAATGTCGGCGTGGGCAAAATTAATCATCAGCAAAATGCCGTACACCATGGTGTAACCGATGGCAATGAGGGCATACAAACTGCCCAGGGAAATGCCGTTCACCATGTGCTGGCAAAAACTGACAAAAGACATATCACTGAATGCCTGAAACAAAGATGCAAAATCCATTGAAAACTCCAATAATTAAGGGCTCAGTAAAAAGGAATTAGGATACAGGAAAATTTTAACCTTCCCTGAATCCTAACTCCTAATTCCTGATCCCTATTTACTAAAATTATTTGGGTTGAACAAAGTCAACATAAACGAACTTGCCGTTCTTGACGGTCTTAATAACAGCGCCTTTTACAGGGTCGCCGTCTGCATTGAGAGTGGTGTTGCCGGTTACGAGGGGCAGATTCTTGTTGGCTGCAATAGCATTGCGGATAGCCACAGAATCAGTGCTGCCTGCCTTTTCAATGCCGTAGTAAGCCAGCATATAAGCGTCATAAGCCAATGCGGTCAGAGCGGAGGGTTCCTCTTTCGGGAACTGTTTTGCAAAAATGGCCAGGAAATCTTTTGCTTCCTTGGTGGTTGCCATTTCACGGCCAAAGGCGGTGGTCAGCATTGCTCCTTCCACATCTTCGCCGCCAACTTCCAGGAAGTCAGCAGTTTCCCATGTGTCGCCGCCATAGAAAGGAACTTTCAAGCCCAGCTGGTGCGCTTGGGCAATCAGCAGTGCGCTTTCAGTAAAGTTGCCGGGTGCATAAATTGCGTCCGGGTTCTTTGCCTTTACGTTGGTCAAAATGGCGGTAAAGTCCTTGTCGCCGGTCTGATAGTTGGCAACATCCAAAATCTTGCCGCCCATACCCGTATAAGCGTCCATAAAGAATTTTGCAAGACCTACACTGTAGTCATTGGAAACTTCCTGAATGACAGCCACTTTCTTGTGGCCGTTCTTTTTAATGTAGTTTGCCATAACTGTGCCTTGGAACGGGTCAATAAAGCAGGCACGGAAATAATAGTCATTGCCTTTGGTTACTTGGGGATTGGTGCAGGATGTGCCGATGGCAGGAATTTTGTTGTCCTTAACAATATTGCCCGCCGCCATGGACAGGGAAGAACCGTAGGAACCCAAAATTGCACAAACCTTGTCCTTTTCAATGAGACGGGCAACTACGTTAGCGGCCTCCGCCTTATCGGATTTGTTGTCCTGAACCACCAGAACAATTTTCTTGCCCAATACTTTGGGATGAACTTCGTTAGCCAGCTTAATACCACGGAGTTCCAGTTCGCCGCCGGCCGCATTGTCGCCGGTCAAAGGCAGGAACACACCCACTTTAATCACTTCTTCTGCTTTAACAACAGAACTTGTAACTGCACTCATTCCGAACAGGCATGCGCCTGCCAACAATGCAGTCAAAATCTTTTTTGCTTTCATTTTTCTCTCCTCTCTTAATTGCCCCTTCATCCGGGGAAAATAAACTTTATTTATTGTATCATTTATAATAAAAACAAACAAGCACTTTTGTCCGTACGTAATGGACAAAAGTGCTCTATTTTTTCATTCTTGCTTCATAAGCCATTTTTGCCGCCGCCTGTTCCGCCTCCCTGCGGCTCCTGCCTTCCCCCGTTCCGCATTCTTTGCCGTCTATATATACGGCTACGGTGAAAATCGGCTGGTGCTGAAGCCCACGCCGGCCTATGACCTTGTACAGCACGTTCAACGGCTGCGTCTTTTGGATGTCCTCCTGCAAAAGGGTTTTGTAATTTTCCCTTACTTCATGGCTCCGCATGGCCTTGTCCAACTCATTGCCCATCTGCCGGATGACAAAATCCTTTACCGCCATCAGCCCCCGGTCTTTATAAATGGCGCCAATGACCGCCTCCAACGCATCCGCCAGCACCGCAGGCCTGAGCCGGTCCTTGTCCTTTTCCGCCCCTTTGCCCAAAAGCAGCATATCCCCCAGACCAATTTTTTGGGCATAATAGGCCAGGGATTTTTCCTGCACGAAATTGGCACGGATTTTGGTGAGTTGCCCCTCATCCAAATCATCCATGTGAAAAAGGTAATCGCTGACCACCACATCCAAAACCGCATCCCCCAAAAATTCCAAACGCTGGTTATGCTTAAGTTTCTTTTCGTGACCGAAACTGGGATGGGTCAGGGCAATCTGCAAAAGTTCCGGATTATTAAATTGCAAACCGAGATTTTGCGCAAAATCCTGCAAAACCCCGGCCCTGTTCTCATTATTGTTCATTGTTCAAATTTTTTGAAAGCCAGGCAGGCATTGTGGCCGCCGAAGCCCAAATTGTTGCTGAGCGCCGCCCGCACTTCCATAGTCCTCGCCACATTGGGTACATAGTCCAAATCAAGACCGTTCTCCCTGTCAGGAGTTTCGTAGTTGATGGTGGCGGGAATCTTGCCCTCCGCAACGGTCAGCACGGTTGAAATGGCTTCCACACCGCCCGCCGCGCCTAACAAATGTCCAATCATGGACTTGATGCTGCTCACCGCCAATTGGTGGGCATGCTCACCAAATACCGCTTTAATGGCCATTGTTTCGCTCTTGTCGTTCAATGCGGTGGAAGTGCCGTGGGCGTTAATGTAATCCACATCCTCCGGCTTCAGACCGCCGTCCTGCAATGCCATTTTAAAACATTCCGCCGCCGGTATTCCCTTCGGGTCCGGGGCAGTTATGTGATACGCATCGCAGTTTGCGCCGTAACCTACCAATTCCGCATAAATCCTGGCGCCCCGCTTTTTCGCATGTTCCAGTTCTTCCAAAACTAAAACCCCCGCTCCTTCGCCAAGTACAAAACCGTCCCTGTTTTTGTCAAAGGGTCTGGATGCCTTTTGTGGTTCATCATTACGGGTGCTCAACGCTTTCATATTGCTGAAACCGGCCACCGCCATGGGGCCCACTGCCGCCTCAGAGCCACCCGCCAGCATGACATCCGCATCACCGCAAAGAATTGCACGGAACGCATCACCAATGCTGTGGCTGCCCGAAGCGCAGGCAGTTTGAATACAGGTGTTAATTCCTTTCAAACCAAAGGTAATGGCAATCTCACCACTGCACATATTGCCGATCAGCATGGGAATAAAAAGAGGACTGACAAAGCGGGGTCCCTTTTCCTTGTACTTGATGGTCTGCTCCGTAAAAGTTCCAAGGCCGCCCACTCCGCTGCCCACGCATACGCCCGCACGGTAAGGATCCTCTTTGGCAAAGTCAATGCCCGCATCCTCAATGGCCAATTTGGCCGCCGCAACGGCAAACTGGGCCACCCTGTCCATACGGCGTCCCTCTTTTTTGTCACCAAAATTGACGAAATCAAAATCCTTGACTTCGCCGGCAATTTTCACATTGAAATCCGTAGTATCAAAAAGAGTTATCGGTCCGATTCCCGAAACACCTGCAAGCAGATTGTTCCAAAACTTTTCCTTGCCGATGCCGATGGGGGTTACAGGGCCAACACCCGTGACAACTACTCTTCTCTTTTCCACTTAAAGAATTTATTTAAGTTCTTCGTCCAACATCTTCACTGCATCGCCCACAGTGCGGATTTTTTCTGCTTTCTCATCAGGAATCTCAATATCAAATTCCTCTTCAAAGGCCATAATCAATTCCACAATGTCCAAGGAATCAGCGCCCAGGTCATCAATGAAAGCGGATTCCATCTTTACCGCTTCGTCATCCACCGTCAGTTGGTCACAAGTAATCTTTTTTACTCTTTCAAATGTATTCATTTTTACCTCCATAGAAAATATTTTCTTATTTCTTGCCTATTATAATACTACATTAACATGCCGCCGTCAACATGTAAAGTTTGGCCGGTAATATAATCCGCATCCTCACTGGCGAAAAATACTACTGCTTTTGCAATATCTTCCGCCTCACCCATGCGTCCCAAAGGTATGGATTTCATCGCATTTTTCACTGCTTCTTCAGGTAATTTGTCCGTCATAGGCGTACGGATAAATCCCGGTGCAATGGCATTTGCCGTAATATTACGGCTGGCTACTTCTTTTGCCACGGATTTGGTCAGCCCCAAAATACCTGCTTTGGCGGCGGCGTAATTAACTTGGCCCGCATTGCCTGCCACACCCACCACACTGCTGATGGAAATGATTCTGCCGTAGCGTTGTTTCATCATATGTTTTACTGCGGCCTTAGTCACATTGAAAACACCTTTCAAATTAACATTCAAAACCGCATCCCAATCCTCTTCCTTCATACGGATGAGCAGGTTGTCTTTGTTTATGCCCGCATTGTTCACCAAAATATCAATACGGCCCAATTCGGCAACGGTCATATCAACCATTGCGGCGGCCTGATTGAAGTCAGCCACATTGGCATCAACCACCACTGCTTTTCTTCCCAACTTTTGAATTTCCGCCTGTACCTTTTGGGCAGGGGCGAGGTTTGCCTCACCCACATAATTGATGGCGATATCGGCCCCCTCTGCCGCCAGTTTCAAGGCGATGGCCGCCCCGATGCCCTGACTGGCCCCTGTAACCAATGCCACCTTATTTGCTAATCTCATTTTACGCACCCTTCAAGACCTTCAAAGTGTTTTGCAAACCTTCCCTGTCACCCGCCTGCAAAACCTGTACTGAATCGTCAATCTTTTTCACAAAATTGCTCAAAGTACGTCCCGGGCCCACTTCAATGAAAGTATCAACCCCGTCTTTAATCATATTCCGTACTGCCTTTTCCCACAATACCGGTGATGCCGCCTGTTTGACCAGCATCCGCTTAATGGTGACCGCCTTTGTCACCGGCCTTGCAGTTACGTTGGAATACAACGGAATACGGGCATCCTTGAACTCCGTGTTTTTCAAAACCTTTTTCAACCGTTCCGCCGCCGGTTCCATCAAACTGGAATGGAAAGGGGCGGAAACCGGCAGCAGCACCGCCTTGCCGATTTTCTGTTTCTTGACTTCTTTAATGACCGCATTAACCGCTTTACTCTTGCCTGCTACGACAACCTGTTTGGGACAGTTAAAATTAACTGCCTCCACCGTGTCAATTTTCTCTGTAATATCCGTGCAAATGTCAACCACGCCGGCCACATCCGCACCGATAATCGCCGCCATAGCCCCCTGGCCGACCGGCACTGCGTCCTGCATAAATGTGCCCCGGTAACGCACACCAGTCAAGGCATCTTCAAAACTTACCGCCCCGGCATACACCAAAGCGCTGTATTCGCCCAAACTATGCCCGGCGACAACATCCGCCTGAATCCCGTGCTGACGCAGCACCGCCGCACTGGCAATGCTGGAGGCCACCAGTGCCGGCTGGGTGTTGCAAGTAAGTTGCAAACTTTCCTCCGGGCCGTACATAATCATGTTTAACAAGGGCATATCCAAAGCGGCATCCGCCGCATGAAAAACATTCCGGGCAACAATATAATCATCAAAAAGTTCCCTCATCATTCCCACATACTGGGAACCCTGACCGGGAAAAATAAAAGCTGTTTTCATAAATTACCTGCCGTCAAATCCTTATTGTAACTTTCTATCCTTGCAGAAATTTCGTTACATACATTATTCTTCACAAATTCAATAGTGGTGCCGATGGCATTGGTGATGGCGTAGGCCTGGCTGTTACCGTGACAAATCACGAAGGGCGCTTTTATTCCCAAAAGCAACGCCCCCCCGTATTTGTTGGGATCCATCCTGCTCCGCAATTTTTCCAAAGCCGGCTTCATCAGCATGGCACCGATTTTTGCGGAAACACCGCCGGACATTACGGATTCCTTCAGCAAGGCAAAAATTGTTTTTGCCAAGCCCTCACCGAATTTCAAAACCGTGTTACCCACAAAACCGTCACAAACCACCACATCCGCAGTGCCTGCGGCAATATCCTTGCCTTCCACATTCCCCATAAAGTTCAGCTGGCGGCAGAACTTCAACAGGGGGAAAGTGGCCAGGGCCTGTTCATTGCCCTTGGTTTCCTCACTGCCGATGTTCAGCAGGCCAACCTTTGGTTGCAGAATATGCAAAATCTTTTCCGCATAAACACTGCCCATAATGGCGCTTTGCACCAAATGGTGCGGTTTGGCATCCACATTGGCACCCACATCCACCAGCACCGTGCCTGAGCCCATACCGGGAATGGTCAGGGCGATGGCAGGACGCTCCACACCTTTGGAACGACCTGTAACCAAGGTTGCCGCCGTCATGGCCGCCCCTGTGGAACCGGCAGAAACAACTGCATCACATTCCACATTACGAAGCATTTTAGCCGCCACAACTATGCTGGCATCCTTCTTCTGGCGTACTGCCCGGGCGGGATGCTCGTCCATCTCAATCACCTGAGTGGCATTTTGAATTTGTATTTTGTCGCTATGGGCGCCCAATTTGTCCAACTCTTCCTGAATCCTGACGGCATCCCCCACCAGAATCATATCACAGGCAAATTTTTTTACAGCATTGACAGTGCCTTTAACCAGTTCTGCAATGCCATAGTCCGTGCCCATAACATCCACCGCTATTTTCATAATCTTCACTCGTTCTTAACAATGTTTATATTGCGGTAACGGGCAAGTCCTGTACCCGCAGGAATCAACTTGCCGATAATGACATTTTCCTTCACGCCCATCAGGTTATCAACCTTGCCCTGAATTGCGGCACCGGTCAGTACCCTTGTGGTTTCCTGGAAGGATGCGGCGCTCAGGAAGGAGTCCGTAGCCAAGGACGCTTTAGTGATACCCAACAGAATTTCCTTGCCGG
The DNA here is from genome assembly GCA_045598345.1 of Acidaminococcaceae bacterium. Taxonomy (GTDB): domain Bacteria; phylum Bacillota; class Negativicutes; order Acidaminococcales; family Acidaminococcaceae; genus Phascolarctobacterium_B. The sequence goes on from JAZLLX010000106.1 coordinate 34,603, forward strand.
TTGCGGGTTTTCCGCCCTCCGCTTCAATCTTCCTGTTAATTTCGTTAAACTCCAGAATTTCCACATTTGTGTCCGGCAGGAAATCCGTATCCCCGCTGTCCTCAATACGCACCTTACGCATCATCTGACGCACAATAACTTCAATATGCTTGGAGTTGATATCAACGCCCTGGGAATGGTATTCGCTGACAACTTCGCTTACCAGATAATCCTTGGCCGCTTTGGAACCGTTGACACGCAATACATCATGGGGATCCAAACTGCCTGCGCTGAGACGGTCACCGACCTTAACGGTCGAGCCGTCCTCAACCAGAATCTTGGCGGTATAGGGAATGGGATATTCCTGCTCTTCCCCCTTCTTGCCGATGAGAATCTTGCGTCCCTTTTCATCATCCACGATATGCACCTTGCCGGCATTTTCCGCAATGACACCATGGGATTTGGGTTTGCGCGCTTCAAAAATTTCTTCTACACGGGGCAGACCTTGGGTAATATCTTCCGCACCCGCAACACCGCCCGTATGGAATGTACGCATGGTTAACTGGGTACCGGGTTCACCGATGGACTGGGCGGCAATAATGCCGACTGCCTCACCCACGTCAACCTCCTTGCCCGTTGCCAGGTTCTTGCCGTAACATTTGCGGCAAACACCAAATTTGGACTTGCAGCTGAGCACGCTGCGGATTTTGACCTTGGTATGTTTTGCACAAATATCATCCGCAATTTCATCCGTGATATAAGTGTTAATCTCATAGACCTTCTTGCTCTTGCCTTCAATTCTTTCTGCCAGGTAACGGCCGATGATACGGTCTTCCAAGGTTTCAATAAGCCGTTCCTCACCCGCATCCCTCTTCACAATGGCTTCAATCTCAATGCCCGGCACATCGTTATGACGGACACGGAACTCATTGGCGGAACCGTCCTCCAAAATCTTTTCCACTGCGGCCATAGTCAGTTTGTCCCCTGCACGGACAATGGCTGTACCATTGCGGTCCACAACGGTTTCGGCAAATTCATTCTCCACGCTGCTGTCCTTCAGGAATCTTTCCTGTACCATTTCCTTAAGTTTTTCAACCACGTTCACATGTTTCATGCTGATGGTAACTTCTTCCGTTTCATCATTGTCGGGAACAGTCAGCACAAGAGTTTCAGCGCCGTTGGCCAAGAATTTGTCAAAGTTTTCGGAAGTGATTTCCACGTCACCTTCATAAATGATTTCGCCCTTTTCGTTGACCATGGTCTTGGCCGTGGTACGTCCCACACATTGCTTTTTAAGTTTTTCCGCGCTCGTGCCCAATCCTTCACGGACAACTGCAGCATATTCCCTGTTGATGTCAAACACTTCCACATCGCAGTCATCATCACGGATAATCACATCCTGGGCCACGTCAACCAGACGGCGGGTCAGATAGCCGGAGTTTGCGGTACGCAATGCCGTATCCGTCAAACCCTTGCGGGCGCCGTGACTGGAAATGAAGTATTCCAAAATGGTCAGGCCTTCACGGAAGTTTGCTTTCACGGGACGCTCAATGGTACGGCTGGATGTATCCTGCTTCAAACCTACCATACCGGCCAATTGCGCCATTTGCTGGGCGTTACCACGGGCGCCGGAGGTTGCCATCATATTCACACTGTTAAACTGGTTCATAGTGTGTTTTAACAAGGACTCCGTAACCGCATCCTTGGCCTTTTCCCAAAGGTCAATGGATTTTTCGTAACGTTCCTGATTGGTCAGGAGGCCGCGGCGGTAAAGTTGGGTGACCTTATCAACCTTTTTCTCCGTATCGTCCAAAATCTGTTTCTTGTCGTCGGGCACTTTAATATCACTGGTGGCGATGGAAAAACCTGCCTTGCAGGCATAGTCATAGCCCATACGCTTAACAATATCAAGCACCTCTGCCGTGCCAAGATTACCATACAGTTTATGTGCCTTGCCCACCAGTTTGCCAAGTTCCTTCTTGTCAATCAGGTGAACAAGTTTCCAAACCCCGTCAATCTTTTCAAAATAACGCATCTTTTCCGGCAAAGCATAGTTGTAGAGAAGATTGCCGATACTGGTATCAACCAATATCATTTTCCTGCTCTCACTGGGCTTTGCATCCTTTGCGGAAACAGCGTTGTCAATATCACATTTGGGAATATAAACCTTAATCGGCGCCTGCAGGCCTACCTGATGGTTGTAATATGCCAGTTCCGCCTCCTCACGGCTGCAGAACATCTTGCCCGCACCAAAGCCCTCACCCTGGCCGTCTTCACGTAAAATGGTCATATAATAGGCACCCAACACCATATCCTGTGTAGGTACGGCGATCGGTTTGCCCTCTTTCGGGGCCAAAATGTTATTTACGGACAACATCAGCATCCGGGCCTCCGCCTGTGCCTCCACGCTCAACGGGAGATGCACCGCCATTTGGTCACCGTCAAAGTCCGCATTGAACGCAGTACATACCAAAGGATGCAATTTGATGGCACGGCCTTCGGACAAAATAGGTTCAAATGCCTGAATGCCCAAACGGTGCAGGGTCGGTGCACGGTTCAACAGGACGGGATGCTCTTTGATAACCTCTTCCAACACATCCCAAACATCGGCTGCGGCACGCTCCACCATACGTTTTGCACTCTTGATATTACCCGCTTTGCCGCTGGTAATCAGCCGTTTCATTACGAAGGGTTTGAAAAGTTCCAAAGCCATTTCCTTCGGCAGACCGCATTGGTGCATCTTCAGTTCAGGCCCCACCACGATAACGGAACGGCCGGAATAGTCAACACGCTTGCCCAGCAAGTTCTGACGGAAACGCCCCTGCTTGCCCTTGAGCATATCGCTCAAAGATTTCAGTTCCCTGTTATTGGGGCCGGTTACGGGACGGCCACGGCGGCCGTTATCAATCAAAGCATCCACCGCCTCCTGTAGCATACGCTTTTCATTACGGATCATAATATTGGGGGAATGCAATTCCAGCAGACGTTTCAAACGGTTGTTGCGGTTAATTACCCGGCGGTACAAATCGTTCAAATCGCTGGTTGCGTAACGTCCCCCGTCCAACGGCACCATAGGACGCAAATCCGGGGGAATAACCGGCAGGACGGTCAAAATCATCCATTCGGGACGGTTGCCGGACAAGCGGAAGGACTCACATGCCTCCAAGCGGCGTATCGCCCTTGCCTTCTTCTGTCCGCTGGCATCCTTCAGTTCCTCACGCAAGTCCTTGCTGAGTTTTTCCAAATCAATCTCACGCAACAATTTTTGGATGGCCTCTGCCCCCATGCCCGCTTCAAAACTGTCCGTGCCGTATTTTTCCAAGGCCTCCGCATATTCCGCATCCGTCAAAAGTTGCAATTTTTGCAAACCCTTGCCTTCAGGATCCTGCTTTGCCGTGTCCTTCGGGTCCAATACAATGTAACATGCAAAATATAATACCTTTTCCAATTCTTTAGGACTTACATCCAATATTAAACCCATACGGCTGGGAATACCTTTGAAATACCAAATATGGCTTACGGGGGCGGCCAGTTCAATATGCCCCATACGCTCACGGCGTACATCCTTCTTGGTCACTTCAACACCGCATTTTTCGCAGACAATACCTTTGTAGCGGATTCTCTTGTATTTGCCGCAATGACATTCCCAATCCTTGGTGGGTCCGAAAATCTTTTCACAGAACAAGCCATTCTGTTCAGGTTTTTGTGTGCGGTAGTTAATTGTTTCCGGCTTGGTAACCTCACCCCGGGACCATTTGCGGATGGTCTCAGGAGATGCCAGACCTATACGCATAGAAGCGAAATTATTTGCATCTATCATGTGGCTCACTCCCCTTCCTCATTAACGTCAATTACCGAGTACCCTGCCTCGCTAATCCTGTCTTCCTTAAAATCGTTGTGGTATTGCTCAGCAAAACCCAATTCTTCCTCAGTCATTTCCCTGCCGTCAAGTTCCGCTGTTGCCGCATTTTGCTTGGCGGTCTTAAGGTCATTGCCAGGACGCCGGCGGTGCGGCCTGTCATCCTCCTTCTGCTCCATGCTGATTTCTTCACCGTCTTCATTCAAAACTTTGATATCCAAAGCGATGGACTGCAATTCTTTTACCAGTACACGGAAGGACTCGGGAATGCCCGGATTGGGCACATTCTCGCCTTTAACAATTGATTCATAGGCCTTCACACGGCCAACACGGTCATCGGACTTCACGGTCAGGATTTCCTGCAATGTATAGGCCGCGCCGTATGCTTCCAGCGCCCAAACTTCCATTTCGCCGAACCTTTGTCCGCCAAATTGCGCCTTGCCGCCCAAAGGTTGCTGGGTGACCATACTGTACGGGCCGATGGAACGGGCATGAATCTTGTCGTCAACCAAATGGTGAAGTTTCAACATATAGGTCAGACCCACTGTAACAGGGTTGTCAAAGGGCTCACCCGTACGTCCGTCATAAAGCACCGTCTTGGCTGTTTCAGGAATATCTGCCGCCGCCAACGCCGCCGCCAAATCATTTTCCTTGGCGCCGTCAAATACAGGCACCGCCACCTGCACCGCACGGATACTTTCGTTGCCGAACTTGCTGATTTCCACGGTTTCAGGAACACCGTATTGTTTGGCATCGTAACCGTTTTTCCTCAAATCCTTCATTACAGGAATATTCAGAACATTCTCGGCGTCCACATTGCCGCTGCGTTCCAATTCCGCCAGTTGCTTTTCAATCTGCATACCCAAAGAACGGGCCGCCCATCCCAAATGGTTTTCCAAAATTTGTCCGATGTTCATACGGCTGGGCACACCCAAAGGATTCAGCACAATGTCAACCGGCTCGCCGGTGGGCAAAAACGGCATATCTTCACGTGCCATAACCCGGGACACTACACCCTTGTTGCCGTGACGGCCCGCCATCTTGTCCCCTTCGGAAATCTTACGCTTTTGGGCAATATGCACACGCACAATGGTGTTGACGCCGGGCTTCATATCATCCTTGTTGTCACGGCTGAAGACCTTAACATCAACCACAATACCTGCTTCCCCGTGGGGGACACGCAAAGAACTGTCCCGCACTTCCCTTGCCTTTTCACCGAAAATGGCACGGAGCAGACGCTCTTCAGCAGTCAGTTCGGATTCGCCCTTAGGCGCAACCTTACCCACCAAAATATCTCCGGTTCTCACTTCCGCACCGATACGGATAATGCCGTTTTCGTCCAAGTCCTTGATGGCCTCATCACCCACGTTGGGAATTTCACGGGTTATTTCTTCCTTGCCCAGTTTGGTATCAATGGCTTCGCACTCATATTCTTCAATATGTATGGAAGTGAAAATATCCTGCTTGACCAAATCCTCATTCAAAAGTACCGCATCTTCGTAGTTATAACCTTCCCAGGGCATGTAGGCCACAATAACATTATGCCCCAAAGCCAGTTCCCCGTGGTCCGTTGCCGGGCCGTCCGCAATAATCTGGTTGGCCTCCACATGCTCATCCTTGTTCACAATGGGCTGCTGGTTGATGCAAGTGCCCTGGTTGGAACGGCGGAATTTGAGCAGGGGATAAACATCGGTTTCGCCGCCGTTGTCCGGCTTGATACGGATTTCATCCCCCACAACTTTGATAACAGTCCCCGCACGCTTTGCCAAAACGCAGACGCCGGAGTCGGAGGCAACTTTGTATTCCATACCCGTGCCGACAACGGGTGCTTGGGTCACCAGCAAAGGCACTGCCTGACGCTGCATGTTGGCGCCCATCAAAGCACGGTTTGCGTCATCGTTCTCCAGGAAGGGAATCAGCGCCGTTGCAATGGACACAACCTGCTTAGGACTAACGTCCATATAGTCAACTTCTTCAGGTGGCAAACTCAAAACATCATCCTTGCGGCGGGCGGTAACACGCTCGTTTTGGAACACGCCCTTGTCATTCAAAGGTTCGTTGGCCTGTGCAACAATATAATTGTCTTCCTCGTCCGCAGTCATATACTGCACTTCTTCCGTTGCCCTTTTCTTGCTCTTGTCAACCTTGCGGTACGGCGTTTCCATAAAGCCGTACTTGTTGACAATGGCATAGGTGGACAAAGAACCAATCAGGCCGATGTTCGGCCCTTCCGGCGTTTCAATCGGGCACATCCTGCCATAGTGGCTGTTGTGTACGTCACGGACTTCGTAACCCGCACGCTCACGGCTCAAGCCACCGGGGCCCAAGGCGGACAGACGGCGTTTGTGGGTCAGTTCCGCCAAAGGATTGTTCTGGTCCATAAACTGGCTCAACTGGCTGGACGCAAAGAACTCTTTAATTGCCGCAGCCACAGGACGGATATTTATCAAAGCATCAGGGGTGACGCTTTCCGCATCCTGAATGCTCATACGCTCACGCACCACCCTTTCCATACGGGCAAAACCGATACGGAACTGGTTTTGCAAAAGTTCGCCCACACAGCGAACCCGGCGGTTGCCAAGGTGGTCAATATCATCCTTGCCGCAATAACCGTCCATAACATTGATAAAATAATTCAAAGCAACCACTACATCTTCAGGAGTAATAGTACGCTTGGTTTCGGGAATGCCGGTGGTGAACATAACCTTGACCGGCCCCTTGTGCCCTTCCACCATAGCAAAATCAACACCAAACTCCCCATAGGGTTCCTTTTCTTTCAACTTAGCCAAAGCATCCCGATCCAAGTGGGTGCCCTTGCGGGCCAGCACCTCGCCGGACTTGTGGTCAACCAGGTTTTCCGCCAAAGTGACATTCTTCAAACGGCCTTCCCAGCCCAGTTTCTTGTTCAACTTGTAACGGCCCACATCCGCCAAATCATAACGGTGGGGGTCGTTCAACATCTTGGAAATCAGGTCATTGGCACTGTCCACCGTAGCAGGGTCGCCGGGACGCAGACGGGAATAAATTTCCAAAAGCGCCTCTTCCCTGCTGGCAATTTTCTTCACATTGCCCTCAGCATCCTTATAAACATCTTTGTCAAGAGTGTTCTTGAGAACCTGCTCATCACCGAAAAGTCCTAAAATCTTTTCATCGGTTTCGTAACCCAAAATTCTGAGCAAAGTGGTAACCGTAAAACGGCGGTTCCTGTCCAGACGGGCATAAATGATACCGTTGGAATCGCTCTCAAACTCAATCCAGGCGCCACGGTTGGGAATGACCGTCGCCCCATAGTTAATCTTTCCCGTAGGGTCCTGCTCAATGGCATAATACACGCCGGGGCTGCGGACCAGCTGGCTGACAATAACACGCTCCGCACCATTGATGACGAAAGTGCCGGTTTCCGTCATTAAGGGAAAGTCACCCATGTAAATGCTCTTTTCCGTCATAACCCCGGTATCCACATGTTTCAGGCGGACTTTAATGGTCATCTTTGCAGAATAGGTTTCGTTCCTGTCCTTGCACTCCTCCACACCCCTCTTGGGTTTTTCCAAAGAAAAATCGTCCAAATAAAGTTCCAAACTGCCGCTGAAATCCCTGATGGGGCTCACATCTGCAAAAATATCTCGCAGACCCTTCTCCAAAAACCAGTTATAGGATTTCTTCTGGATATCAATGAGATGGGGCATCTCCCAAACCTCTTTGATACGGCCGTAACTGTAACGGGTACGGTCACCCACCTTCACAGGTTTAAACATGCAACGCTCCTTTCCGTGGCTAAAAAAAATAAAAAAGGATTCCAAAGACAGAGAACCCTTAATTCACCTGTCAGCCACCGCACATTAACCTTTCTCATTTAGAGGAAAATGCACTGATCAACCACTGACACAGCGCAATTTTTTAAATATTTTCATTCACACCAAAAGTGATGTTTGATTATTATATTAAAATAAAGAAACTTTGTCAAGCATTATTTCAAAAATTTTTTCAAATAAAAAGTCCGCTTAATGTGAACTTAAGGTCCCTTGGTGAAGGGGCAAAAGTAAATGAAAAGTTAAAAATTAAAAATGAAAAATAACGGTAAAATGCTCCTGTGATTATATTTCAGGTTTCGGGTGTGCGGTGGTTATGCTCTAACTCTCGTCCGCCCATAAAGGGGCGGTGGACCGCCTTTGGGAGCGTGTTGGCGGTGGTGGGGTGAGCAATTACGCTGTCGCTAATGAAAAGATAAAAACTTAAAGTTCAAAGTTATGGTAAAATGTTCCTGTGATTAAAACAAAAAAGTCCGCCTAATGCGAACCTAAGGCCCCTTGGTGAAGGGGCTGTCGCTTTTAGGAACGTGGTTGCGACTGAGGATTGAGAACCCCGCACCATAATTCACAATGCACAATGCAGAATGATGGTAAAATGTTCCTGTGATTATATGGTTAGGTTTCGGGTGTGCGTGGGTTATGCGAACTCTCGTCCGCCCATAAAGGGGCAAAAGTAAATGAAAAGTTAAAAATGAAAAATGAAAAATTATGGTAATATGTTCCATTGATTATAATTGGGAATTTTCGGCAAAGCCGAAAATTGACCACAATTTATAACTTTTAACTTATAATTTTTAATTTTATTGGTGGTGGGGTGAGCAATTAGGTTGATACTTTTTAGTTAGAAGTTGTAAGTTAGAAGTTAGAAATTAAAGGTAAAATGTTCCTGTGATTAAAATAAAAAAAGTCCGCTGATTGCAAACTGATTTTCCCTCTTCTTGAAGAGGGTGGCTGCCCGCAGGAACACAGGGGCAGACGGGTGTTTTTGTTTATGCGAAGCATTCAAAAACTTCTAACTTACAACTTCCCCCGTAGGGTGCGGGTTTCAAACCCGCCCGTCCTTTCTTCTCTTATCGCCTGTTCTTCGTGCAGGTTACAAACCTGCCCCTACGAACTTTCGCACAATACGAACTGATTTTCCCTCTTTCTTAAAGAGGGGGGACCGCTTGCGGTGGGAGTTTTTGCATTATGCGTAGCATTCATAAACTTTAAGCTTTAAGTTTTTATCTTTTTCATTAGCGACAGCGTAATTCAATGTTTCCCCACACCCCTGCCCCTCTCCCCAAGGAGAGGGTAACTATCGCACTCTGCTGACTTCCCTGCTCTAATCACAGGAACTTTACACAGAAATTTATAACTTCTAACTTACAACTTCTAACTTAAAAGCGACAACCTAATTGCTCACCCCACCACCGCCAACACGCTCCCATAGGCGATCCCCCCGCCCCTTTATGGGCGGACGAGAGTTCGCATAACCCCGCACACCCGA